>JABFRG010000538.1 GCA_013141295.1 Polyangiaceae bacterium | reverse complement strand
CCGGTGCAAGAGAGCGCTGGCAGCGTCACCTCGGCGGCGATGCAGGTCGGCATCCTTTCCGCCGCGCCCCCGCCCGAGCCTCGCCCGCGGCGCGGCGCGCTGGTGGCCGCGCTGGTGCTCCTCAGCGTGTCGATCTTGGCGGCGGCCATCGCGTTTCGTTCGAAGTCGACGCCGGCCCCGCCGCAGCCACAAGTGGCGGCGGTCACCGCAGCTCCGTCCGGTGCGCCGCTCCCGGCGACGCCGGAGCCGGTTCACCTGGATCCGAAGCCCACGTCGTCCACCAGCGCCACGGCCACCAGCGCTGCCTCTTCTGCCGCCACAGGCGCGGGCGGTCGTCGCTGGCCGGTGGGGCCTGGGACCGCCGTGCGGCCCCCGCCGCCCGGCACCTCTGCGCAACCGGCGCCGGTGCCGACGACGCCCGACGACATGCGCAACCCGTACCGGTGAGACCGCTCAGCGCCCTTTCTTGGCGTAGCGATAGGCGGTGAACGCCGCGAGGAGGTGGCAGACCCACCCGAACCAGCCGCCGGTGCCGATCCACAATCCGGGGGTCACCACGAGCCAAAACAAGCCGCGGAGCCACGTGCCGTTGTAGATCTGGCCGACCCCCGGTACGAACAGCGAAAGCACCGCCGCAATACCTGGATCCGAAGGCGTTTTTTTCATGGTTTCTACCTCGTCACGGGCGCGCCCCAAGAAGAAGAGCGCGCCGCACCCGAAGCATGCGCACGACGTCCCCGACCCGCAAGGCATCCGGCGCCTGCTTCTGGCCTGGTACCGCAAGGTCCGCCGCGACTTGCCCTGGCGACGCACGCAGGATCCGTACGCCATCTGGCTCTCCGAGGTGATGCTGCAGCAGACGCGGGTGGAGACGGTCATCCCGTACTACGCGCGCTTTTTGGAGGCGTTTCCCACGGTGGTGGCGCTGGCGGAGGCGCCGCTCGATCGCGTCCTCGGAGCCTGGAGCGGTCTCGGTTACTACCGCCGCGCGCGCATGCTTCACGAGGGCGCCCAGGAGCTCGCGCGGAGCTATGGCGGCGAGCTTCCGCGCACTTCGATCGCGCTGCGGGGCATTCGCGGCATCGGCCCGTACACCGCGGGCGCAGTGGCCAGCATCGCCTTCGGTGAGGCCGCGGCGCTGGTGGACGGCAACGTGCATCGCGTGCTGGCGCGCGTCTACGCCATCGACGAGGACGACGCCAAGACCCGCAAGCGCGCCTGGGAGATCGCCGAGCAGCTGGTGAAAGGCGAGGCGCCCGGAGACTTCAACCAGGCGCTCATGGAGCTCGGCGCCACGGTGTGCACGCCGCGGCCGAAATGCGACCAGTGCCCGGTGGCGAGCCAGTGCCGCGCCCTTGCCGAGGGCAAGGAGGCGACCTTGCCTCGCCCGAAGAAGCGACCGGAGGTGCCCACCCTCGAGCGCACGGCGCTGGTGCTGGAGCGGGCGGACCGCGCGGTGCTTCTCGCGCGGTGTGGGCCCGAGGGGCGCTTCGCCGGGCTCTGGGAGCCGCCCATGCTCGACGGCGCCGTGGGCGCGAAGGCGTTCGGTCTCGGCTCGGCGGTGGCCGCCGGCGAGGTGGTGCACGTGCTCACGCACCGTCGCCTGCAGGTGCACGTGCTGCGCGGGAGCGAAGGGGCGAAGGCGCCGAAGGTGGCCCCGGAGTACGCGGAGCATCGCTGGGTGCTGCCGGCCGAGGCCAAGGACATTGGCGTCAGCACCCTGTGCCGCAAGGTGCTCCGAAAGGCCGGCCTCGCGTGGTGACTCGCCAACGCCTGGCCCGGATGATTCATGGCTCCGGGGCTGCATGTCGCGATGCATCGGGAAATCTCGGGCGTACGGCGGTTCTCGACCGCTGCGGGGGAACGACAGTCCGCCTCGGGTCTGCGATCCGGCGTGCGCCCGGCTTTCCCGCGCCTCGCGCCATTCGCCTACCGGCCCATGAATCCTCCGGGCCCGTGACGCCGAAGAATTCCATCGCTTCCCCGGTTCCGAACGACTAATTTGCCCCGCCGTGCAGCGGCTCTCCCTTGCCCCCCATGCGACCGGCGCCGGTCCTCGGCTTCGGCGCGCCGCTTGTGGCCTGGCGCTGGCGCTGGCATGCGCGTTCACCGCGAGCGCGGCACGCGCCGGCGACGACGATCTCGATGACGATGAGCCGAAGGCCGCCGACCCGGGCGCGCCCAAGACCGAAGGCTTCGGCGCGCCGCCGCCCAAGGTGACGGTCACCATTCGCGGGCGCACGTACTCGCTCCTCGAGTGCCTTGCGCTCGCCGATCGCAACCACCCGAACCTGTGGTCCATGCGCGCGAAGCTGGCGTTCGTGCACGCGCAGCTCGACGAAGCCAAGTGGACCCCGTTCTCGCAGTTCAGCGCGCAGGGCGGGGGAGGCGTGCTCTCGCCGGTGGGCGGCACCGCGTACTACAACAACACCCCGCGCCTCGACCGCCTCAGCCAGCTCAGCGGCGCGGTGGCGCCCGCGTTCCAGATCGCCTTCAACGGCACCATCCCGGTGTACACGTTCGGAAAGATCGACGCCGTCCGGCGCGCCGCCGAGGCCAACATCCGCGTCACCGAGTGGGACGCCGAGCGGGTGCGCACCCAGGTTCGAAGCGACGTCCGCAAGGCCTACTTCGGCCTGCAGCTGGCGCGCGACGCGCAGTACCTCATCGACGAGGTCCAGGAGAAGCTCGACAAGTACATCGACACCCTCCGGAAGAAGCTCGACAAGGGCGACAAGAGCGTCGACGAGGTCGATCGCATCCGCATGGAGAACTATCGCGACGAGGTGCTCCTCCGTCGCGCCCAGGCCAACAAGGGCGAGGTGTTTGCCATCTCGGCGCTCCGCTTCTTCACCGGCGTGCAGACCAACTTCGAGGTCCCCGACGAGCCGCTCAAGCGGCCCGACGTCACGGTGGGGCCGGTGGTGCAGTACCTCTCGGCGGCGCGGCTCCTGCGCCCCGAAGTGAACATGGCGCGGGCCGGCGTCGACGCCCGCAAGGCCATGGTCGACTACCAGCGGGCGCGACTCTTCCCGGACTTCGGCATCAACCTCTCCGCCAACTACAATGTTGCCCCTTCGGCGGTGCGGCAGACGGCCGCCTGGATCGGCGACGGATACAACGGCTTCGGCTACGGGTTCGCCTTCGGCTTCCGCTGGAACCTCGATCTGCTGCCGCAGTCGGCCCGCATCGGCCAGGCGGAAGCGCAGCTGGAAGAGACGCGCTCGCAGCTGCGCTACGCGCTGGGCGGCCTGGCGGTCGAGGTCGAGAACCAGTACGGCACCGTCATCGAGGCGAAGACCCGCGAGGAATCGTGGGCGCGCATCGAGCACCGCGCCAAAGGGTGGCTCTCGCTCACGCAGGACCGTATCGATCTCGGCACCAACGACGAGCGCGCCATCATCGAGCCCACGCAGGCGTACCTGAACGCCCGCGCGCAGCACACGCTGGCGCTCATGGACCTGAACGTCGCGCTGGCGGAGCTGGCGCGGGTGAGCGGCTGGGACGCCGCTTCGCCCACCGGCAAGTGATCCCATGGCGCGCCGCTCTCGGTTGCGTCTCGAGGTAGATGCCCGCCGCCTGCAGCTCATCGAGAAGGGCATCGAGCTCTTCGGCGCACGCGGCTACGACGACGTGTCCATCGACGAGCTGGCCAAGGAGCTCGGCATCTCGAAGGGGCTCCTCTACCACTACTTTCCCACCAAGCGGGACTACTGGATCAGCGTCCTCGAGGCCGCCAGCTCGTCGCTCCTCGACGCCACGGAAGTGGACGCGAGCCTTCCGCCCGAGGTTCGCCTGGAGCGTGGGCTCGATGCGTACCTGACGTTCGTGCAAGCCTACGCGCCGGCCTACGTGGCGCTCCTGCGCGGCGGCGCGGAGCCGTCGGTGGCGGCGGTAGTGGCGCGAACGCGGCAGCGCTTCGTCGACCGCATCGTCGGCGAGGTGGCTGGCGCCGGTGAGCTCCCGACGCTGCGGCTGGCGCTCCGGGGCTGGGTGGGCTTCGTCGAGACGGTGAGCCTCGAGTGGCTCGAGAAGAAGGAAGTCACGAAAGAGGCGGTGGTCGCGCTGGCCAAGGCGACCTTCTTCGCCACCCTGGCCGCCGTGTGAGAGGTCTGCTGACCACGACTCAATAGCTATTGACCCGCACTCAATAGACGCTATGGTTCTCGAATGGACGTGCAGAAACCATCCATTCCCGTGCGAAAAGCGGACTTCGACTTCTCCTTTGCGCCGGTGCACTGGTTCGATGGGGACCCGGTGCTCACCCACCTGCTCAATGCGCTCTCGCTCACCTTTCCGGAGGGCGAGCGCTTCTTCATGGATGCGGTGCGGCACTACTACCGGCGCATCGACGATCCGGCCTTGCAGGGGGACATCCAACGCTTCCTCGGGCAGGAGGCCATGCACGGCCGCGCCCACGACGCGTTCAACCAGTTCGTTCGCGACGGGGGCTTCGACACCGCGGCCATCGAGGGCCACGTGAAGTCGCAGCTGGCGTTCGCGCGGCGGGTGCGCAGCCCCGAAGAGCAGCTGGCGGTCACCTGCGCGCTCGAGCACTTCACCGCCATCCTGGCCGAGCTCTTGTTCGACGAGCCGGAGATTCGCGAGAGCATGGCGCCCGCCGTGCGCAAGCTGTGGATGTGGCACGCCGTCGAAGAGACGGAGCACAAGGCGGTGGCCTTCGACACGTTCGTGGCCGTGGGTGGACGGTATCGCGTACGCGCCTTCGCCATGATCACCACGACCTTCTTGTTCATGGGCCACGTGACCATGCACCACCGGCGCCTCCTCGCGCAGGACAAGACCCCACGCTCCCGGCTCGGATACCTGCGCGCCATGTCGGAGCTATGGGTTTCGCCCGGTTGGTTCCGCAAGCTGCTGCCGGCCTATCTCGACTACTTCCGGCCGTCGTTCCATCCGTGGCAGCGAAAGCCCGGCGCCGGGTTCCATCGGTTTCGCGAGGAAGTGGAGCAATGGCTCGGCGCCAAGCGATCCGGCGCGGTGGACGCGGCTGCTTGACGCATTTTCGCGCCGCGCGTGCGACCATGGGCACGCTGACGAAAGGGAAACGATGAAGTCGCTTCGAGATAGCAACGTGGTCATCACCGGCGCAGGTTCGGGCATCGGGCGCGCGCTCGCCGAGCAGGCCGCACGCGAAGGCGCTCGCCTCGCCCTGTGCGACTGGAACGAAGAGGGCCTTCGCGAGACGGTGGCGGGCATCGGCGGCTCGGTGCTCCACGAGAAGCTCGACGTGCGCAGCGACGAGGGGGTGCGGAGCTTCGCCGACCGCGTCGAGCGCGAGCTGGGCGGCGCGCACGTGGTGGTGAACAACGCTGGCGTCAGCGTCTCCGAGCACGTGGGGGCCATGAAGCGCGAGGACTTCGAGTGGCTCTTCGACGTGAATTTCTGGGGCGTGGTGCGTTGCACCGAGGCGTTCCTGCCGCAGCTCCGGCGCCAGCGCTCCGCCCACCTCGTGAACGTCTCGAGCATCTTCGGCATCATCGCCGTGCCCAGCCAGTCGGCCTACAACGCCAGCAAGTTCGCGGTTCGCGGCTACACCGAGGCGTTGCGCCAGGAGCTCGCCGACACCGCGATTCGCGTCACCTGCGTGCATCCGGGTGGCGTGCGGACCAACATCTGCGCCAACGGCCGCCAGTACTCGAACCTGCGCGGCGAGCCCACCGACGTGAAGGAGCTCTCCGAGAACTTCGCCAAGCTGGCGCGCACCTCTCCGGCGAAGGCCGCCGAGATCATCTGGGCCGCGGTCCGTGCGGACGCGCCGCGCGTGCTGGTGGGCAGCGACGCGCGCTTCGCCGATCTCGTCCAGCGGGTGTTCCCCACCCGCTACCCTGCGGTGCTGCGTGGCTTCACGGCGCTCCTCGAGCGCGCCACCGGCAGCCGCGTCTAGATAGCTAGCTCAGAACGAGCAGACGGCGGTGGCCAGCGTCGCCGTCAGGCGCGCGCGCACGAGCTCGAACTCCCGGAGCGCGAGCTGCACTTCGGCCTGCCGGAGGGCGGTTGCGGCAGTGATGAGCTCGAGGCTGGTGCCGCGGCCCTCGGCGAAGGCCACCCGGGTGAGGCGGTCCACGTCGGAGGCCAGGTTGCGGGCGCTCTCGGCCACGGTTCGGGCTTGCTCGGCCACCACCACGCCGCGCTGGGCCTGGGTCACCTCGAGCGAAGCCTTGCGCTTCTGCGCCTCGAGGCGCATGTCGGCCTGGTCGCGCTGGGCGTCGGTGTCGCGGAGCGTGCCATAGCGGGCGCCGCCGTCCCAGATGTTCCAGTTCAGGAGCCCTTGGATGTTCCAGGTGGTGGAGGGCGCCGCGCCGGTGTCGCGGCTGGTGGTGGCCAGGCTGCTGGTCACCGTGACGGTGGGGACGAACTGCAGCTTCACCTCGGTGTGCGCGCGCTCGGCGATCTTGGCGCGCGCCGAGAGGGCCGCCACATCCGCGCGATCTTCGACGGTGCCGACGTTCTTGCAGGTGCTCATGGCGCTCTTCTGCAGCCCATCGAGGTCGAGGTCGTGGGTGACGCCGACAGCTTCGGTGAGGCCCAGCGCGAGCCCCAACGCTTCGCGCGACTGACGCAGCGATTCGTCGCTGGTCACCAGCGAGGCCCGAGCGCTCTCCACGTCTTGCTGCGCGCGAATCACGTCGAGCCCGTTGCCGGAGCCGAAGGTCTGCCGTCGCCGCGAGAGCTCCAGGCGTTCGAGCGCGTTGCGAAGGCCGATGCGATTGAGCTCGGTCACGCGCTCGGCGGTGAACACGCCGACGATGGAGTTGGCCACGTTGAGCGTGATGGTGCGCTTGGCGTCGGCGAGGGTGAGCCGCGAGGCGTCGGCGACTCGGTTCGCGGTGCCGATGTTGTACCAGACGCGGAGGTTGACCACCGGCTGCGAGAGCTGCACGTTCGCGTCGAGCGACTGCCGGATCGGGAGATCGATGGGGCACAGGCTGGGCTGGCCGTTGACCTGGCACACCTGTGAGCCGGTCTTGGTGAGGATGTTGTACGTGCCGTTGACGTTGCCGTTGATGGACGGGAGCGCCGCTGCAAGGGCGACGCGCGACTGGCCCTCGGCGCGCACCACGTCGTCGACCGCGATGCGCAGGTCGGTGGACCTCGCCCGCACCAGCGCCATGGCGTCCTCCCACGTTCGCAGGTTGCGTGCTGCTGCCTTGGGCGACTCGAGCATCGGGTCCGACACCGGCGGCGCGGTCTGCGGAACAGCGCCAGGCTGCGGTGCCTGCGCGGGCTGGGGCTGCGGGAGCGGTGCGGGAGCGGGCTGCTGGGCGAGCGCGGCCTTCGTGACGGAAGCGAGGGTGACGACGACGAGGGCAGCGCGTTTCATGGTGGGATCCCGTAGCAAGGATCCGTCGTCGCAGAAACGGCGATTATTTCTTCGTAAAGGACTGGCGCCGTCGATTTGTGGCGCCCCGCTACAGGCCGAGGGCGGCGACGAGCTCGCCGTGGAAGGCGCGCACGTCGCCCACTTTCGCTCGAAACGGCGCGGCCACCTCGCCGGTGGAAAGCGGGTGGCCTTCGAGGACGTTGGCGGCGTGGGCACAGGCGGCCACGTAAACTTGCACCGACGGGGCTGCCGCGAGGGGAACCTGCGTCAATGCATCCTGCAAGATTCGATGGGCGGTGGCGCGGCTCTGGCCGGTGAAGGGCAGGTGGAGCAAACCGGCGTCGAGGGCGGCCTGGGCGGCCCGCAAGCCGCGTCGAGGGCGCCGTGGTGTCAGCTGCGCGTCGGGGCTGCGGCGCGCGCCCTTCGGAGCGCCGCGGTCGACCCAGTCGAGGAGCCGCGCGTGCTCCCGAGAGGGCCCCGGAACGTGGAGCTCGAGGATGCGGCGGGCCAGCTCGAGCTGACCGGCACGCGCCAGCGCATGGGCGTACGACGCGGCGATCTCGCCGCTGTCGGGCACGCGCTCGAAGGCCCAGCGGAGCCAGGGGAGGGCTTCTTCCGGCTGGTCGAGGGCGACGTCCAGAAGGTGCCCGAGGTTGTGCGCGTACCAGGGGTTGGAGGGCGACTTCGCCAGCGCGCGCTCGTAGGCGGTGCGCGCGAAGCGGTAGTGCCCGAGGAGCGTCTGCGCAAGACCCAGCACCGCCCATGCGCGCTCGTCGTCCGGGCTCACCGCCAGCACTTGCTTGGCGGAGATGGACGCGCGCCACGGATTTTCTTCCACCAGGAGCTCTGCCAGATGGCGATGCGCGAACAGATTCTCGCGGCTGCCAGGCGCTGCTGCAGAGGCCATCGCGCGGAGCATCGGGAGCAGATCGCGGGCGACATCGCCCTGCCGTTGCGCGGCGTCGGTTCGACCGCGAACGAGTCGCGCTGCTTTGTTTCCGGGGCGGTCCATCGACCTTATCGGTGTAGCTTTCGCACTCGGTGCGTGCAACGTACACCGCGCATTTTTCAGCCCGATTGCAAATACGGCTTGCGCGATGGAAGTCGAGCGTTATACCGCCGCGCGCACGCTTCAGCGGAAGGTCACGACCCGCTGCTGCAGTAGCTCGGTGAGAATGCGCATCGCTTCGAGGAGCGGCATGCCGCTCACGTCGAGGATCATCTCGAGCGTGGAGACGCCGTCGATGTGGTGGAGCATGAACGCCGCGCGCTGATCGATGGACATCCACCGCAGCTGCTCCTGCGGGACGATGATCACCGGAATGCGATCGAGCGAGCCCAAGCGTGCAGAGTACATCTGGATGAGCACGGCCCGGCACTGGTCGCGCACCTGGAGGGCTTCTTCGTCTCCGGGGTTCTGCTCCAGCCTGCGGTCGGCTATCTCGAGGGCGCCGCTGTAGTCGCCGAGCGCGACGAGATCCGACATGTCCTCGGCGAAGTTCACCTCGGGCCTGGGCGCAGGCATGGGAATGCGCGCCTCGGCGGGGATCGGCGGGGCGAGGAGGCTTCCGTCGATGGGAATGGTGCCGTCGACGGCGCGCTGGGCCGAGGCCTCGTAGTTGGGGGGCGCCGGCTCGGTGGGGCGGTCCGGGGGCTCGCTGCCGCCAGCGTCGCTCAGGTCGATGTCGAACTCGAGCTCCGGCTCCCGGGCGTCGGCCAGCTCGAGCGCGCTCGCCGAGTAGTGGAC
>JABFRG010000808.1 GCA_013141295.1 Polyangiaceae bacterium | reverse complement strand
GGCGCGGGCGTCGCGTCGAGGGGAGGCGGCGCGGGCACCGGGGGAGTCGGGCCTTGCGCCCAGTTGATGCCCGAGAGGAGCAACCGCGCCAGCGCGTTGCTGGCGGAGAACGGCACCGTCGCCAGCGGGTTGATGGGCGAGAGCGCCTGCGCCCCTTGCTTGGCGGAAAGGTACATTTCCATGGCAAAACCCAGGTAACGGCCGAGAAACTCCACCAGCGCGTCGTCGCCCATGCGAACCATCTGCATGAGCAGCGGCACCGGAAGCACCTTGGCGCCGCCGCGGCTCTCGAGAATGATCTGCGTGAGCGTGGTGGCGGTGAGGTCCGCGCCGCTGGCCACATCGCGCACGGAGACGTCGACGCCCTTGCGCACCACCGCGGCGAGCTCGTCGAGGGTGATGTAGCGGCTCTCTTCGGTGTCGTAGAGGCGGCGGTTGGGGTACTTCTTGATGGTTCGCATCGGCCGGGCTTGGTTCGCTCGTATGTTGCACTGCACACGCCGCCTTGACAAGGCGCGGAGAGCGCCGTAGGAAGTCGCGTGTTGCGATGCAACATGGAGGCGGGACGTATGACGACGACGGAGAGCAGTAGGTCCGAGTCCCGGAAGCGCGGGTGCGGCGTGCAGAGCGCGCACGAACCCGAGTTGCGCACTGCGCAAGGCGGTGTAACAGCGTCGCCCATGCGTCGACTCTTCGCCTCTGTTTTCGCGCTCTCCGCGCTGGTCGCCACTCCCCTCGCCGCCTGCAGCGACGACGTTCGCCAGTGCCGGGTGGGCGCCGACTGCGCGTCGGGCTTGTGCGCCGCCGACGGGACGTGCGTCTCCGGCAGCACCGACGCCGGCACCGCGGACCGCAGCGTCCCGGTGGAAGCCGGTGAGGACGCGCAGAAGGAAGCGAGCACCACCGGTGACGCCGGCTGCGGCGCCGCTCCCTTCGACGGCATCATCACCCGCGCCGAGATTCCCTTGGCCGCCGGATTGCGTGCAACCTACAAGGTCGCGACGTCCACCGACGTCGACACCCGGGGCGTGGCCCAGGCGGATGGCTCCCGGGAGTGGGATTTCTCCGGCGCCTACGCCGGTGACCACGCCACCATCGTGGAGACCCTCAAGCTCGACGGCACCTGGTACGCCACCAAGTTCCCCACCGGCACCTACGCCACCAAGCTCGCCGACAGCTCCGACCTCCTCGGCGTGTTCGAGCTGGGCCAGGGCTCGCTCTCGCTCCTCGGCGTGGTGACCCCCACCGACGGCACCTCGCGCACCGAGCTCACCTACGGCACCAAGGTCGCGACGCTGGTGTTCCCGGTGACCAAGGGGCAAAACTTCAAGACCACCAGCAGCAGCAACGTCAGCGGCGTGGCCAGCGGCATCAGTGTATTCTACACCGAGAGCTACGACTCCACGGTCGACGCCCAGGGCAAGCTGAAGACGCCGCTCGGCACCTTTCCGGTTCTCCGCATCGCCACCACGCTCACGCGCACGGTGGGCTTTCTGGTCACGACCATTCGCTCTTTCTCCTTCGTAGCCGAGTGTTACGGCGTCGTCGCCTCCGTCACGTCGCAGGACAACGAAGCCGACGTGGAGTTCACGCGGGCCAAAGAGCTCCGTCGGATCTCCCCGTGACGCGCCCGGCGCAGACCGCCGCCCACTACCCCTGGGCCGCATTGTGGGTGGCTCTTCTCATGCTCATGCCTTGGACCGTCGGTTGTCTCTCGTTCCACCGTGGCCCCATGCCGGGCGAGCCACGGGGTAGCTATCTGCAGCTGCAGGGCGCGCGCGTCCGCTACACCGACAGCGCCGAGGCCACGCCGGGCGATCGCCAGAAGCCGGCGGCGGTGCTCATTCACGGGTTCGCCGCGTCGCTCGACACCTGGGTCGAGGTGGCGCCGGCGCTCACCAGCTCGCATCGCGTGGTCACCCTGGATCTGAAGGGCTTCGGCTGGAGCGATCGACCGGAGGGCGACTACTCGCCGGACGCGCAGGCGCGCCTGGTGTTCGGCCTCATGGATCATCTCGGCATCGAGAAGGCCACCTGGGTGGCTCACTCCTGGGGCTCGTCGGTGGCGCTCTCCGGCGCCATCAGCCAGCCCGACCGCGTGCAGAAGCTCGCCCTCTACGACGCCTGGGTCTACGAGGAGCAGCTGCCGGTGTTCTTCCAGTGGGCGCGCGCCAGCGGCATCGGCGAGAGCATGTTCGCTGCATTCTACAAGGAACGCACGGAAGACCGCATGCTCCTGGCCTTCTTCGACAAGAAGCGCGTCTCC
Source organism: Polyangiaceae bacterium (assembly GCA_013141295.1). GTDB lineage: Bacteria > Myxococcota_A > Polyangia > Polyangiales > Polyangiaceae > JABFRG01. The sequence continues at coordinate 6,833 of JABFRG010000808.1, read as the reverse complement.
GAGGAGCTGGTCGATGCGGTGAACGCCGCCCTCGATCGCCCGGGAACCGTGGCCGCCGCCCTCGCCGCCGTGCGCGGACAGCGCTTCGCCGAGATGCAGTCGCGCTACAAGTCGGTGACGCAGAAGACCCTGCTCCTCTGGGGCCGCGAAGATCTGGTGACCACCCAGAGCTACGGCGAGCGCCTCTCCCGCGATCTGCCCAACGCCAAGCTCATCATGTACCCGCGCTGCGGGCACTTCCCGATGATCGAGGCGAAGGAAGCCTCCACCCGCGATCTGGTGGAGTTCCTGAAGGACGATGCCAAGCCCGAGCCGGTCTCGACCGTGCAGAAGTCGGCCAAGGCCGAGCCGTGAAGCGAGCCGCTCTTGCCGCCGTCGCCCTCGCGACGGTGAGCGCTGCCACCACCGTAACGACCAGCGCCCGCGCCGAAGGGTTCGGCGAGCTGGGCCGCGACATCGTTCCCCGCGAGAAGGCGGAGATCAAATTCTCCGGCTACCTCCGCACCCGCGGCGAAGCGCTCTACAACTTCGACCTCGACCGCGGCCCCACCCCCTCCGGGCAGCCGCTCTTTCCGGTCTCGCGCATCGACCCCAAGGCGCAGACGCTCACCCACTGGGACATGCGCGCGCGCATGGACGTGCAGGTGTTCGCCCCGGGCTCCACGCTGGCGGTGAAGATGCGCCTCGACGCGCTCGACAACCTGGTGCTCGGAAGCGTGCCCGACGGCGTACCCTCGAGCTCCACCAGCCAGCGCACCCCGGAAGAGTCCGTGAAGGTGCGCCGCGCCTGGGGCGAAGCGTTGCTTCCGTTCGGCCTCCTGGTGGCCGGCCGCATGTCGACGCACTGGGGCCTGGGGCTGGTGGCCAACGGAGGTGAGTGCCTCGACTGCGACAGCGTCGACGCCTCCGATCGCATCGGCTTCATCTCGCCACTCGCCGGGCACATCTTCGCGGTGGCCTACGATTTTTCCGCCAGCGGCCCCATCGGCACCCGCCCCGCGCAGAACCGCTACATCGACCTCGAGCGCGGCACCAGCGTCCGCACCGCCACCTTCGCCTTCCTGAAGTGGTACGGCCCGGACGCCATCGCGCGCCGGCGCCGGGCCGACAAGGCCAGCTTCGAGTACGGCAGCTACATCACCCACCGCTGGCAGTCGCAAGACATCCCCGGCTCGTACCTGCCCACCGCGCAGCCGGTGGACGTGACCCAGTCGCCGTCCATGGCCCGCGGCTTCACCGCCACCGGCTTCGACGTGTGGCTCAAGCTCTCGCTGCCCTCGGCGCGCATCGAGGCCGAGGCATCGCTGCTCCTGGCGCAGGTGGATCAGGCCTCGCTGGTGCCCGGCGTGCTCTTCCGCGATCCCGTGAAGAGCACCCAGTTCGGCGCGGTCCTCGAGTCCGACTTCGGCAAGACCGAGGCGCCCTTCGCGTTCGGCGTCGACGCCGGCTACGCCAGCGGCGACTCGGCCCCCGGCTTCGGCGTGGTGCAAAAGCCCGGCGCCCCGGCACCCAAGCAGGGCGATCTCGACGGCGCGCAGGCGAACCCGCCGAAGGACAACCGCGTCGACAACTTCCGGTTCCACCCGGACTACCGCATCGACCGCATTCTCTTCCGCGAGATCCTCGGGGCCGTCACCGACGCTGCCTACCTCAAGCCCCACGCGCGGCTGGCCTTCTATCGCACGCCGGCCTTCGAGATCGGGGCCACCACGTCGGCGGTCGGGTCCATGGCCATGTACGCCAGCTCCACGCCCGGCGGCAAAAGGCCGCTCGGCATCGAGCTCGATCCCTCCCTGCACTACGCGCACCGGGACGGCTTTCAAGCCGCTCTCGACTACGCGATCCTGTTTCCCCTGGGCGGCCTCGACAACACCGCGCTCAAGATGTCTGCAACCCCAGCCCAGCTCATCCGGCTGCGCCTCGGATTCATGTTCTGACCATGCGCATTTCCACCATCCTCCCGCTCGCGCTCTTCGCCCTGCCCCCGGCCGCCGCCCTGCTCCTGGGCGGCTGTGGCGACAACCTCACCCAACCGGACCCCAAGAAGGCGTACGTCACCGCCGATCCCACGCCGCTCACCTGCGTGCCGAACCTCGACGGCAAGATCGACAGCGCCGAGCTGGCGCCTTCCTTCGACACCCCGGCGCGCTTCGTGGTGTCACCGGCCGGTCGTGAGCGCCCGATCAGCGTGCTCCCGCGCGTCGATGGGGGCAAGAACATCTGGGACTTCTCGGTGGATGCCGCCGACGAGCAAGCGGCCACCTTCACCGCGCAGCCCATCAAGGGCCACTGGTACGAAGCCTCGTTCCCGGCCAACGCCTTCGTGGTGGCGTTCGACGCCGGCGGCACCACCGAGGCCATCTACAGCCACGACCAGAACGCCCTCTCGCTCCTGGGGCTCGCCTCCAAGGTCGAAGCGCCGGCCGAGGGCAAGACGCTTCTGGTGTATTCCACACCCATTTCGCTCTACAAGTTCCCGCTGGCCCCCGGCGCCACCTACACGTCCATCGGCGAGTCCAAGAACGCGACCCTGCGCGGGCTACCCTATGCCGGCAAGGACACTTACGAAGTGAAGGTCGATGCGGCGGGCGAGGTCGATCTGCCGGATCTCATCTTCCAGCAGGCGCTGCGGGTGCGCATCAAGGTGACCGTGGAGCCGGCCGCCGGCGCCGTCACCACCCAGCGTCAGGTTCAGTTCATCTCCGAGTGCTTCGGCGAAATCACGCGATTCACCAGCAAGAACAACGAGCCGAACGAAGACTTCACGCAAGCGGCCGAGGTACGTAGATTCGGGCTCCTGTGAGGACGACATGTGGAATGCATGGAAGAAAGCCTTCGACGCCTGGGAAGACGCCAGCGCTCGCTATCTCGAAACGGTTCTGAAGAACCGCCTCTTGCTCACGCCCGCCGGCGCGGCACTGGCGCAGCTCACCAAGACCAAGGCGCTGGTCGATAAGACCCTCGCCACGTCGCTGGGCGCTCTGGGCCTCGCCACCAAGCGTGACCAGGAGCGCACGCTCCATCTCTTGAACCGCCTCGAGAGCCGGCTGCTCGACCTCGAAGAGCGCCTCGACGAACGCACCGACAAGAAGCCCTGAGACCCGGGAGACCGCCATGGATGTATCGAAGTATCTGGACCTCCGTATCGCCCCCCGCGCCATCTTCGACGCTCTCGACGAGCGTCGCGATCGCGTGCGCTTCCAGGTGCCGGTGCCCAGCGCCACCCCGCTCCCGCCCGGCACCGCGCCGCAGTACCGCCCGGTGACCTATGGCGAGTTCGCCACCGAGATCCGTGAGATGGCGTGCTTTCTCGCGAGCCTCCTGGCCACCGGCGATCGCGCGGCCATCTTCGCGCCGAACCGGGTGGAGTGGGCCTCCGCAGCGCTGGCCATCCAGGCCGCCGGGGGCGCCATCGTTCCCGTGTATCCTGCAAGCATGCCGCCGCAGGCCGGCTACGTCATCGGTCACAGCGACGCCAAGGTGCTGTTCGTCGATACCCCGGCGCTCCTCGGTAAGATCCTCGAGACCTGGGACGCGCTCGGCGACGTGCGCAAGGTGGTGCTCCTCGACGACGGCCTCGACCCGCTGCGCGTGGCGGCGAAGCTCCGGGAAACCAAGCAGGGCATCCCGTCCGACGCGGCCATCCTCGAGCGCACCATCCACTGGGGCAAGGCCCGGGCCCAGGGCCGCGAGGCCGACGCCGAGAACCCCGGCGCGTTCCGCGAGCGCATGAACGCGGTGCCCCTCGATGCGGTGGGCATGATGCTCTACACCAGCGGCACCTCGGGCAACCCGAAGGGTGTACCCCTCACCCATCGCAACGTGGGCGTGAACGGTCGCGACTGGCTCGAAGCCAACGGCCCGCTCATGAACGAGAACGCCATCGACATCCTCTGGCTGCCCATGAGCCACATCTTCGGCTTCGGCCAGATGGGCCTGGGCAACACCCTGGGCTTCACCACCTACCTGGCGGATCCCGCGAGCTGCCTCACGCTCCTCCCGGTGCTCACGCCCTCGGTGTTCATGAGCGTGCCCTCGCACTGGGAGAAGCTCGCCGGTATGGCCGGCGGCGACCCCAAGAAGCTCCTGGAGATCACCGGCGGCAAGCTCACCTTCTGCCTCTCCGGCGGCGCCGGCCTCAAGCGCGAGGTGAAGGAAGCCTTCCACGCGGCGGGCCTGCTCATCATCGAGGGCTACGGCCTCACCGAGACCTCGCCCACGCTCACCATGAACCGCCCCGACGCGTTCCGCTTCGACACCGTGGGCCGTCCCTTTCCCAGCGTGCAGCTGAAGCTGGCGGAAGACGGCGAGATCCTGGCCAAAGGCGAGAACGTCTTCGGCGGCTACCACAAGGACGAGGCCGCGACCCGCGAGGCCTTCAACGAGGACGGCTGGTTCAAGACCGGCGATGTGGGCCGCTTCACCGAAGACGGCTTCCTCCAGATCGTCGATCGCAAGAAGGACATCCTGGTGACCGCCGGCGGCAAGAACGTCGCGCCCCAGAACGTGGAGCTCCGCTTCATGGGCGATCCGCACTTCTCGCACGTGGTGGTGTACGGCGACGGCAAGAAGTACCTGGTGGCCGGGGTGTGGCTCACCGAGGCGCTGCTTCCGCCGGATGTCGCCCAGGACCCGGAGAAGAAGCGCGCGCTGGTGCAAGCCAAGGTCGACGAGGTGAACGCCGGTCTCGCGAGCTTCGAGACCATCAAGACCTTCGCCATCATCGACCAGCCGCTGACGGTGGAGAGCGAGCTCCTCACCGCGTCGTTCAAGGTGCGCCGCAAGAAGGTCTACCAGACCTTCAAGGACACCTTCGAGGCCCTCTACGAGGTGAAGCGCGCATGAACCGCTGGAGCCTCCGCGCACAGAACCTCGGCGCCCTGGCGGTTCGCCCCAAGGTGCCGGTGGGCGTCACCCCGGCCGACGTCGTCCACGCCGAGAACAAGTGGCGGCTCTTGCGCTATCGGCCGCGCCACCTGCGCTTCAAGACGCCGGTCTTGCTGGTGCCCTCGCTCATCAACCGCCACTACGTCCTCGACCTCATGCCCGGCAAGAGCCTGGCCGAGTGGCTGGTGGAGCGCGGACACGACGTGTTCGTCATCGACTGGGGCACCCCCGGCGACGAGGATCGCTACCTCACGTTCGACGACATCTGCGATCGCTACATCGGCCGCGCGCTGCGGAAGGCCGCGGCCTATGGCCCCAGCGGCAAGGCCCACGTGCTCGGCTACTGCCTGGGCGGCACGCTTGCGGTCATCCACGCGGCGGTTCGTCCGGAGCACGTGGCCTCGCTCCTCTGCATCGCGGCGCCGGTGAAGTTCGGCGGCTCCGCGGGCGGGCAAGATAGCCTGCTCGAGGCCTGGACGCGGCTCTCCACCTTCGACGTCAATTCCCTGGTCGACGCCTTCGGCAACGTGCCCTGGCAGCTCATGCAGAGCGCCTTTCACATGCTCCGCCCGACCATGGGCCTCTCCAAGGCCGTGCACCTGGTGGACCGCGCCTGGAGCGACGAGTTCCTCGACGGCTTCCTCGCCATCGAGACCTGGAGCAACGACAACGTGTCGTTCCCCGGCGAGTGCTACCGCACGTACATCGAGTCCATCTATCGCAAGGACGAGCTGGCCATGGGGACGTTCGCGCTCTCCGGCATTCCGGCCCGCCTCGAGAACATCCACTGTCCGGTGTTCGCCATCAGCTTCGAGCACGACTCCATCGTGCCCGCCGACAGCGCCAAGGCCCTCACCGATCGCGTGGGCTCCAAGGACAAGACGCACCTTCATCTGCCCGGCGGCCACGTGGGCGCGGTGGTGTCCAAGGCCGCCGCCGATCGCCTCTGGCCCAAGCTCTCGGACTTCTGGGCGCAGCGAGACGATCTTCGGAACGCGCTGCCACCGGCGCCCGCCGTCGCCCACTGAAACGCGCCGAAGCGCCCTCTGTTTCGATTCGTGACAACGGAAAGAGTGGTAGGGGTGAGGGGTCGCCCATGGCCAAGCGCACGAAACCCTCTCCCGCCCCGGCTCCCGCCGCCACCAAGTCGCCTGCTCCTGCCGCCAAGGTCGCGGCCCCCGCGGGCGGTAGCGCCGCGCCAGAGCCGGAAAAAGAGGGTGTCAGCCGCACCGTCGGCGACAACCTGCGACGCCTCCGCGGCGAGCGTGGGCTGTCGCTCGACAAGCTGGCGCAGCACTCCGGCGTGAGCCGCGCGATGCTCGGGCAGATCGAGCTCGGGCAGAGCGCGCCTACCATCAACGTCCTCTGGAAGATCGTGGCCGCCCTCGACGTGCCCTTCTCGGCGCTGGTCACCAGCGAGGCCTCGAGCTCCGTCACCCTGGTGCGCGCCAAGGCGTCGAAGACCCTCGTCTCCTTCGACGGCTCCTTCCGATCCCGGGCGCTTTTCCCCTTCGACGCCAGCCGCAGCGTGGAGTTCTACGAGCTCCGCCTCGAGCCCGGCGGGCGCGACGACGCCGAGGCCCACGCCCCGGGCACCACCGAAAACCTGGTGGTCGCGAGCGGACGCATGGCCCTCGAGGTGGAGGGCGAGACCCACCAGCTCGAAGAAGGCGACGCCATCTTCTTCGTGGCGGACCGGCCCCACGCGTACCTGAACCCGGGCACCAAGACCGCGACCATGTACCTCGTGATGACCTACACGCGGCAAAAGTCGACCTAGGCGCGCCCGGCGACGCGCCAGTATCTCGAAGAAACAAGCGGTCATCCCGAGTCTTCACGCGCGGAGCGCGCCAGTAGTTGAAGAAACGGCTCCTCGGTTACGATGGCGCTGTTGCGGAGCTATGGCCGACCTACACAGTGGTGCTGTTTGAGCCCGACCCCGAGTA
>JABFRG010000493.1 GCA_013141295.1 Polyangiaceae bacterium | reverse complement strand
CGCTCGGCTCGTGTACACGCTGGGCGACGAGCGCGTGACCTTCGAGCTCTCGGAGGCCCCCGGCGGAACCATCCTCACCCTCACCACCGAGGTTGCCAACGACGCGGAGCCGCCTGCTGCGGTCCCCCAAGAACCCCCGCAGGCGAGCCTTCGCCGCGCCGCTTGAAAGGAGCCCCCGTGCTACGACCCCGCGACGTCATCATGCCCACGGTGGTGGAGACCACCCACCGCGGCGAGCGTCACTTCCGCATCTTCGACCGGCTCCTCAAGGACCGCATCGTGTTCCTGGGGAGCGAGATCGACGACGAGGTGGCCAACGTGGTCATCGCGCAGTTTCTCTTCCTGGAGAGCGAGGATCCCGACAAGGAGATCATGCTCTACGTGAACTCGCCGGGCGGGGTCGTCTACAGCGGCCTCGCCATCTACGACACCATGCAACACCTTCGCTGCCCGGTCTCCACCATGTGCGTGGGGATGGCCGCTTCGGCGGCGGCGGTGCTGCTGGCGGCCGGGCACCCGGGCCGTCGATCGGCGCTGCCCAACGCGCGCATCCTCATCCATCAGCCGCACGGCGGCGCCCGCGGTCAGGCCACCGACATCGAGATCCAGGCGCGGGAGGTGCGGCACCTCAAGGACACGTTGGTGGGCATCGTCGCCAAAGCCAGCGGCAAGCCTCACGACACCGTGATGGCCGATATGGAGCGCGACAACTACATGAGCGCCGAGACCGCCAAGGCGTATGGGCTCATCGACACCGTGCTCGCCCCGCGCAAGCACGAGGCAGCCAAGTAGACTCAGTCGCCGATATCGGCGTGCGCCAGCAGCGCGTCTTCCACCACCGCCACCAGGGCGCGCAGGTCGGGCGGGCTGAGCGGCGCGATGGTCCCGCTTCGCAACACATCTCGCGCCATGGCGAGGGCCGAGGCGGCGACGAGGCGACCTTCGCCCCCGCAGGTGGCGCACACGATTCCGCCGGCGCGCCCGGAGACGTGGGCGCTCCGGCCTTCCGGGCAGGGCTTTCCGCAGCGGACGCAGGCGTCGAGGTCGAGCCCGTAGCCCACGTCGCGGAGGAGCCGAAGCCCGGCGGCCACCAGATGCACCGACGGCGGCACCGCGCTCTCGGTCCGCTTCGCATCCAGCGCATCGAGCAGCTCGCTCAGGGTCGCGAAGGCGGCCGGCTCCGGGGTTCGAGGCGGGCACAGATCGCGAGCCCAGCGGAGCGCCTGGCCAGCGGCCTCGAGCGCGTCCAGGTGGGCGGTGATGCCGGTGCGTACCACCACCAGCTCGGCGTCCTTGAAGGTGGCGAGGTCCCGGCGCTCGACGAACCGCACGCGGGCGGTGTGGAACGGTTCGAGTGCACCTTGCACGCGCTTCTTCGAGGCGCGGCCGCCGCGCACCAGCATGGAGATCTTGCCAGTGGTCGCCGTGAGGTACGTGGCGATGACGTCGCTCTCGCCGTAAGCCACGGCGCGCAGCAGGAGGGCGTCGGTGGTCTGCGGCTCAGCCGACGTGGTGCGTCGCGCTCCGGGCAGAGAGCTCCTGCGGAATGTCTTTTCCGCGGGGCTTGAGCACGATGGAGATGGCGAGCGTGAACAGGATCAGGAGGAGCACGCAGGCGATGGCGACGCCGAAGCGGCGGTTGCTCTCGCCGGTGGCGCGCACCGGAGACGTGACGGGAATGGGGGCGGCCACGGTGCTGCGGCGGCTCTGGGTGTAGCGCGCCAGCACTTCCTGGGCGGGGAGGCCCACGGCGCGGGCGAACGAACGCAAAAAGCCGCGAACGAACACTTCGCCGGGCAGATCGTCGAAGTGATCGCGCTCCATGGCCTCCAGCGTGGGGACGGGGATGCGCGTAACACGGGCGACCTCGGCCACGCTCATGGCGCGGGACTCCCGGTGCTTCTTGAGGGTACGGCCAACGGATTCCAAAACGCCTCCGCTCATTTGGGTGACTCCAGCTTGGTGAGAGCCACCGTGCACGCGCGTCCGAGCTTCGTGTCGCCTGCAACTTCCTTGCAGCGACCGAAGTCCGCACGCGCTTCCTCGACGCGTCCGAGCCGGGCGCGCACGCGCCCGCGAGCTTCCCAGGCGTCCTGGAGGTTCTTGCACTCGGGTGCATCGACCTCCACGGCGCGCGAGTAGCTCTGCTCCGCTTGATTCAGATCGTTCTTCTTCTCGTAAGCAGCGCCGAGCCGGTACTGGCCGACGCAAAAGCGAGGTTGCAGGGCGACGGCGTTCTTCAGCGCCTCGATGCCGGCGTCGAGCTTGTTGCCGAGCACGTAGGCCCAACCGAGGTTGCCCCAGGCGAGGTGAGCCTCGACGTAGGCCGGGTCCTTGGTGAGCGGCTCGATGGTGCTGACCGCTTCGTCGTACTTCTTCTCCCAGATGAGGATCTGGGTGAGCAGGTTCCGGGCTTCGCGAAACCGGGGGTCGGCCTTCATGGCCTTGCGCGCGTACTCTTCTGCCTTCGGGACCTTGCAGTCGGGGGAGGCGAGGCCGGCGTCCTGGTTGCAGAACGCGGCGTAGATCGCGGAGGTGAGGAACAGCGCCTTGGGGTTGTCCTCGTTGAACTCCACCGCCTTGAGGGCGTGGTCGAGGGCCACCCGGGGCTGGCCTTTCGCCAGCAAATCTCGAGCGATGTCGTACTCGGCGTCGCTCTGCCGCTCGGGGCTCTGGGCGGGGTTGCTGGTCTGGGTGCTGCCGCCGCAGGCGGCGCCCACGAAGCTGAGACCAATGAGGCCGGTCGCCGTCATCTTCCATCCACCACCGACGCGCGGCCCACCCGGCTCACCGCTGAGGGGAGCCGCACGACGCACGGCCTGGGGGCCCGGCGTTGCACTGGATGAAGGGGAGGGGGTAAACGGCATCGTTTGGAGAGGGGAGGCGCCGCCGACTGCTCGAGCTCCCGGGTCTGCTGCTTCGAAGCGACGGATGCATACCCGAGGGGCTCCGGCTGCGTCAATGGACAATCGACGATCCATAAATCCGCGAAACCCATCAAGAAACTGTCATCTATGCCGCAAGTCGTCAGGATCGTTGAGAAAGGAAGCGTAGCGCGGTGCGTCATTCCTTCCGCAAAGGATTGTACTATGGACGGAATGGATCAAGACCACGGGATTGCCGCGGGTTCTCGCAGGGGCCTCGACCGGGCGTTCAGTGCTTCCGTAAGCACTTCGCGAAGTCAGGCGCCGCGGAGATCTTCCTTCGCGCCCAGGAGCAGGTAGTAGCGCCGGAGAGCCTCCACATCGGGAATCTCCACGTGCTCGCCGACGATGCGGATGTACTGCTGCTCCCGGAGCTTGTGGACGATGCGCTTCACCGTCTCGACGTCGAGCCCCACCCGGCAGGAGAGCTCCACCGGCGAGATGGCGAGGGCCATTCCCGGCCCGTCGTCCTGCCCTGCGACCTGCCCGACGACGAGCTTGAGGAGGGCCCCCACCACGCGGGAGGGGTTGTCCTTCAGCATCATGATCTCGATCTGGTCCTCGGCGTCGGCCAGCCGGAGCACCAGCTGCTCGAAGACGCGGGTGGCGATGGCCGGGTGCCGCTCGATGAGCTGACGGAAGGTTTCCCGGTCGAGCGCCAGGGCGACGCCTTCGGTGAGCGCCACCGCGGTGCTGCCCCGAAGGCCTCCCTCCACGAGCGCCGTCTCGCCGAAGAGATCGCCGGCCCGGAGCACCATGAGGCTGCGCTCCGCCACCCGGACCCGCTTGAGCAGGCGCACCCGACCGTCCTGGAGGAGGAACGCCTCGGTTGCGGCTTCACCCTCCCGGAAGAGCGTTTCGCCCGCCACGAACCGCCGGCCGTAGCGAGAAATGAGTCGCTCCCGCTCGAGTGCGCCCATCTCCTTCGCCGGTTCCATCACCGGCCACTATACACGAACGCCACCGGCGTCGCCCACCCCAGAGCGGCCGGCATCGCCAGCTCTACCGAGGTGCTTCAGCGCTTGCGGGCGGCGATGACCACGTGCGGATAGGGCAGGAAGTCCGGCACCCGCACCATGCGGACCTTGAAGCCGAGGGAGCTGAGGATGCGTCCCCATTCCCGGTGGTGCCGGTAGGTGAGGGGCTCGTTCCAGCCCACCATCACGCGATCGAGGAGCTCGGTGAACTTCAGCTCGTGGGCCGGCTCGGTGGTGATGTCCTTCATGACCAGGAGGCCGCGCGGGGCCAGCTGGTCGCGGAGGTGCGCCAAAAGGTCGATCTGCGACTCCGGCGGTACGTGGTGCATGACGTCGAGGACGTAGGCCGCGTCGAAGGGCCCCTGAACCCGGGGATCGAAGGCGTCGCAGGGGAGGAAGCGATGGTGGTGGAGCTGCAGCTTGGTGGCCACCGCCTCGGCCAGCCCCACCCGGCGCGCGTCGGGGTCGACGCCGAGAATGCGCCGCCGCGGGTGCGTTTGCCCGAAGTAGGCGGCGAAGAGCCCGAACCCGCACCCGACGTCGAGGATGCGCCCCTCGGTCGGCAGGAGGAGATCCATGACCGACAGCAGCTTGGGCCGCATGATCGAGAAGCGGATGTTGGCGTAGACGCGCTCCAGCAGCGGCAGCGCCCGCGCGATGTTGGCGATGGCGGCGCGCCCGTAGATCTCCGGCGCCTCGAAGGAGGCCGCGCGGCTCGAGGGGGGCGGCGCGTCGCTGGGGCGTTCTTCTCGGCGGGGCTCCACGGCTCGCCGTATAGCACCAGGTCGAAAATCCACGGCCATCAAACGGCCTCACGCCAGGGGGTGTCCCTAGTTTCGGCTCCGCGTCGGCGAAGCGCCGTTTTTTCGCGCCTTCTGCGTTGTTCGTCGTCGACGTAGCAGAAGTACGTCTCCTCCTCTCGCCTTGACGGCACGAGAAAACTCGACGTTTCGCCTCGGTCCGGAAACTAGGGACACCCCCTCGCCCGGAATATTCATGGCTCCGGGGCTGCATGGCGCGATGCATCGGGAAATCTCGGGCGTACGGCGGTTCTCGCCCCTGCGAAGGGACACCAGCCCACCTCGGGGCTGTGATCCGGCGTGCGCCCGGCTTTCCCGCGCCTCGCACCATTCGCCTGCCCGGCCCACGAATATTCCGGGCTACACTTCGTGCCATGAAGTGGAAGCTTGCGGTCGCGGCCGTCCTTTTCCTCGCGTGCTCCTCCGATACGCCGGCGGGGGTGGCCACCGACAACCCTTGCGCCGCGCAGAACGTGTCGCCGTCGTTTCGCTTCGCCCCGGGCAGCGTCGATGGGCACCCGGATCCCAAGGGCGCCAAGGCCGCCGGGCAGGCGCGCGCCGGGCGCATCCGCAGCGGCGCCGACATCCGACTTCCGGCCAACGGCCGCAACCGCGTACGCGTGGGCGACTACCTGCTCGCCAACGACAAGATCGCCGCCTACGTCGGCAGCGCCGCCATCTCCGACGGCATGTCGCTCTACGGTGGCGAGCTCTTGGCCATCGAGCCGGTGGCCGCGGACGGCCTCCCGCAGGGCCTCTCCCGCTACGGCGAGACGCTGGTGCTGTTCTCCAAGCAAACGCTGTCGCCGGAGACGGTGACGGTCCTCGCCGACGGCTCCGACGGCAAGGCCGCCATCATCCGCGCCTCCGGCACCCTGCAGAACGTCGCGTTCCTGGAGCCGTTCCGCGCGGTATTGCGTGATGAATACAACTTCCCCGCGGCCATCGACTACGTCCTCGAGCCGGGCGCCGAGAAGGTCACGCTCCGGGTGTCGGTGATGAATACCTCCGGCGAGGAGACCAACTTCATCCGCGCGGAGAACATCGGGTTCTTCCACTACTACACCTCGCAGCTCTTCACCGAGTCGGAGGGCTTCGGCTCTCCCAAGGGCTCCTCCAAGTGGGTGGCCTTCGACGGCGGGGAATCGGCCTTCGCGGTGAAGACCCTGCAGTCGGATCTGGCGCTCGGCCTCGAGGTCTCGGGCTTTCAGTACTTCAGCGACAAGTCCTTCGACACGGTGGCCGCCTGCCAGTCGAAGACCGTCGACTACGCCGACGTCATCACCGCCAATGGCGGCATCGACGGGCTGCGGCAGGCGGTACGCCGCGTGAACAAGGAGAGCGCCTGGGACGCGGTGCAGGGCACGGTGCAGGAAGACGACGGCACGCCGATCGCCGGCGCCATCGTGCACGTGCTCCTGGCCGACGGAAAGTACGCCAGCCGCGTGACCGCCGACCCGGCGGGGAAGTTCACCGTCCATGCGCCGGCGGGGTCCACCGTGACCGCCACCGTCAACGGCTACGACGTGCCCGCTGCGGTCCCCCTGGTGGCCGGCGTGGCGGTCAAGCTCAAGACCCACGGCACCATCGTGGTGCGGGCCCGGGAAGCAGGGAGCGGCGCGCGCATTCCGGTGCGGGTGCAGGTGATCCCCAAGACCCCCATCGCCGATCCGCCGCCCGCCTTCGGCATCGAGCGCGAGGGCAAGGGCCGCGCGCACCAGGCCTTCGCCATGCAAGGCGATGCGTCGCTGCCGGTGCCGCCGGGCGAGCATCGGGTCATCGTGAGCCGGGGGTACGAGTGGGAAATGCTCGACCAGTCGGTGACGGTGGAGGCCGGCAAGACGGTGATCGTCGACGCGCCGCTGGCCCACAGCGTCGACTCCACCGGCGTGCTCTGCGCCGACTTCCACATCCACTCGCAGTTCTCCTTCGACTCCAGCGACACCATTCGCGAGAAGGTCATGAGCGCGGTGGCCGACGGTCTCGACATTCCGGTCTCCAGCGAGCACGAGTGGATCGTCGATTTCCAGCCGACCATCGAGGCCCTGGGGGTCACCGACTTCGCGTTCGGCTTCCCCTCCGAGGAGCTCACCACCTTCACCACCGGTCACTTCGGCGTGGTGCCCATCTTCCCTCGGCCCGAGAAGCGCAACAACGGCTCGGTGCAGTGGATCGGCCGCAACGTCCCCGACGTCTTCGACGAGGTGAACGCCCTGCCGGAGAGCCCGGTGCTCATCGTCAACCACCCTTCCTCCGACACGCTCCAAGGGTTCTTCAAGGGCACCGGCTTCGACCGCGCGACCGCCAAGGGCTCGGGCGAGAAGGGCGCGCAGTTCTCCGACCGCTTCGGCGCCATCGAGGTGTGGAACGACAGCGACTTCGACGCCAACCGCGACGCGTCGGTGGCCGACTGGTTCGCGCTGCTGAACGCCGGCAAGAGCCCGTGGGGCGTGGGCAACTCCGACAGCCACCATTTGAAGTCGAGCCCCGTCGGCTACCCCCGCAACTGCCTTCGCATGGGCCACGACGATCCCAAGAAGCTCACGGCGCTCGCCGTGCGCGACGTGCTCAAGGCTGGTCACTCCACCGTCAGCGGTGGCCTCTACATGACCGTGGCCGGGCCCGCCGGTGAAGGGCCGGGCGACACCCTCAAGACCGCCGGCGGTGGGGCCTTCAAGGTCACCGTGGCCGCGCCGTCCTGGCTCTCCGCCACGTCCCTCGAGGTCATCGTCGACGGCGCCACCACCCAGACCATCCCGCTTCCGGCGCCCACCGGTGCCGGTCCCGGAAAAGTGTGGGAGCAAACGGTCGACGTGAAGGCGAGCTCCAGCAAGCCCCGTCACTGGGTGGTGTTCCACGCCAAGGGCCCGAACGATCTCGCGCCGCTGCATCCGGGGCGCAAACCCTTCGCCGTGTCGAACCCGGTGTTCTTCCAGTAGTAGGCGCGGCTTGACGTGGAGCCGGGCCCAGGAAAGCATGGGCCCATGGCGACCGCGATCGCGACGACGAGGCCCAAGCGCTACGCGCTGGCGGTCGAGCTCACCGGCTACTGCAACCAGAAGTGTGGCTACTGCTACAACGACTGGCGCGACGACAAGGCCGAGTCGTCGGCGCTGCCCGGGCCGGAGCTGGTGCGCATTCTCGACGGCGCCCTTCGCGACGTGGAGTTCGATCACGTGACCCTCACCGGCGGCGAGCCCTTCGCACGCCCCGACGTCTGGGACGTCCTCGACGTGGTGAAGGGGCACGGTCTCCGGGCCATCATCATCTCCAACGGTGGCCTCATCAAGGCCGCGACCGCCGAGCGCCTGGCGCCTTATCGGCCGCACTTCGTGCAGGTTACACTCAACGGCCCCTCGGCCGCGCTCCACGAGGAGCACGTGGGCAAGGGCCACTACGAGGCGACCCTGAGCGGGATTCGCGCGCTCTCCGCCGCCGGCGTGAACGTCGCCGGCTGCATCGTCGTCACCCGGAAGAACGCCGCCCACGTGGGCGAGACACTGGAGCTCTTCGCCTCGCTGGGGGTGCGCAGCGTGGCGCTCAGCCGGTATTCGCCGGCCGGTTACGCCGCGCAGCAGATCGCCGAGCTCCTGCCTTCGCGCTCCGATCTCCTCACGGCGCTCTCGCAGGCCCATCCGTTCGCCGCCGATCAGGGCATGTCGCTGCAGGTGACCATGCCGGTGCCGCCGTGCGTGGTCGACACCTCGGACTTTCCCGCCATCGCGTTCTCGAGCTGCCCCATCGGCACCGAGATGCAGGAGTTCGCGCTGGGGACCCGGGGAGAGCTCCGCAACTGCACGCTTCACACCGAGAGCCTCGGCGACGCTGCGACCACGTCGATGGCGGAGCTGGTGGAGGTGCCGGTGCACGCCGGATACCGCGACACCACCCCGGCCTTCTGCGCGCCGTGCCCCATGAAGGCCCAGTGCATCGGCGGCTGCGGGGCGGCGGCGGTTTCCGTGCATGGTGCACGCGAGCTCGACCCCTTCGTGGGCCAGCACGTGGACGATGCGCTCGAAGCGCGCCTGGTCGCCGCCCGGGAGAACCAGGGCTCGTTCGTGCCACTGGGGCGCCTCAAGCGGCCGAGGCCGGAGGTGCGACCGTGAGCGACGATCGCCCCAAGCGGGAACACGACCGCGCGGCGATCCTGGCGCGCCGGGCGGCCTTCGTGGCGTCGGCCGTGGCCGCGCTCACCCAGACCCACTGCAAGGGCGCGGAGCCCATGCCCTGCCTCGACATCGTCCCCGACCGGGACGGCGAGGTGGCGCCCACCGCCGTGACCGTCGACGGGCCCGTCGACGCTGCGGCTCCACCGGTGGAGAAGTTCGACGCCGGCGATGCAGCCGCGCCGCTGCCGTGCCTCGATATCGTGCCCGAGCGCGACGCCGGTACGCCGCGCGCATGCCTCTCC
>JABFRG010000396.1 GCA_013141295.1 Polyangiaceae bacterium | reverse complement strand
GCGGAGGCCAAGGAGCTCGACGCCCAGCCGCCCGAGCTCGCGTCGTACCTCTCGGCGCTCTCGCATCTCCTGCCGCGCCGCAGCCTCGCGGTCGACGTGGGCACCGGCGACGGCAGCTTGCTCGAGGTGCTGGCGCCGGCGTTCGAGCGGGTCATCGCCCTCGACCGTTCGGAGGCCCAGCTGGCGCTGGCGCGCCGCCGGGTGACGCAGCGGGGCTTTCGCAACGTGGAGCTCCTGGCCGGCTCCCTCGACTCCGAAGGGCTCGTCCCGGCCGGCATCGCCGACGTGGTGTTCGCGGTTCGGGTCCTCCACCATGCACCGCGGCCCAGCGCCGCCCTCGCGCAGCTCGCCGCGTTCTGCGCGCCGGGTGGTGCGCTGGTGCTCCTCGACTACGCGGCGCACGACGACGAGTCGATGCGCGAGCGCGCCGACCTGTGGCTCGGCTTCGACCCCAAGGAGCTGCGGAAGCTCGGGCGCGCAGCGGGCTTCGCCGATGTGGAAGTGAGCCCCGCACCGGCCCCCCAGCGGGGCCCCGACGCGCACCTACCCTGGCAAGTGATGGTGGCGAAGAAGCGCCCCCGAGCCTCGAACGATTCGCAAGTGAACGTGTAACCGAACCTGGAGAATGAATATGACGACGCAGCCGAAGTA
Organism: Polyangiaceae bacterium; assembly: GCA_013141295.1. Lineage (GTDB taxonomy): Bacteria > Myxococcota_A > Polyangia > Polyangiales > Polyangiaceae > JABFRG01. The sequence goes on along the minus strand of JABFRG010000396.1, from coordinate 8,462 downwards.
CAAGGTCAAGGACATCAACCTCGCCGAGATGGGGCGCAAGGCCATCGGCATCGCCGAGAGCGAGATGCCCGGCCTCATGGCGCTCCGCAAGGAGTTCGGGACCACCAAGCCCCTCACCGGCGCCCGCGTCGCCGGCTGTCTCCACATGACCACGCAGACCGCGGTCCTCATCGAGACCCTCACCGCCCTCGGCGCCGAGGTCACCTGGACCAGCTGCAACATCTTCTCCACGGTGGACCACGCGGCCGCCGCCATCGCCGCCACCGGCGTCCCGGTCTTCGCCTGGAAGGGCATGACCGAGAAGGAGTACGAAGAGTGCCTGGAGATGCAGATCTATGCCTTCAAGGACGGCAAGGGTCCCAACATGATCCTCGACGACGGTGGTGATCTCACCGTCTGGATCCACCAGAAGCACGCGCAGCTCTTCACCGGCGCGGACCCGATCCGCGGCCTCTCGGAAGAGACCACCACGGGCGTTCACCGCCTGTACGAGATGGCCAAGGCCGGCACCCTCAAGGTCCCCGCCATGAACGTCAACGACTCGGTCACCAAGTCGAAGTTCGACAACCTCTACGGTTGCCGTGAGTCGCTCGGCGACGGCCTCAAGCGCGCCACCGGCGTCATGTTCGCGGGCAAGACCGCGGTCGTGGCCGGCTACGGCGACGTGGGCAAGGGCTCGGCCCAGGCCCTGCGCGCCCTCGGCGCCCGCGTGATGGTCACCGAAGTCGACCCCATCTGCGCCCTCCAGGCGGCGATGGAAGGCTACCAAGTGGTCACCATGGAAGACGCGGCCCCGGTCGCCGACATCTTCGTGACCGCCACCGGTTGCAACTCGGTCATCCGCGCCGAGCACCTGAAGGCCATGAAGGACCAGGCCATCGTGTGCAACATCGGTCACTTCGACACCGAGATCGACGTCGCCTGGCTCGAGAAGAACCCCGAGATCAAGGAGATCAACATCAAGCCCCAGGTGGATCAGTTCGTGTTCCAGGACGGCAAGCGCATCACGCTTCTCGCCCGTGGCCGCCTGGTGAACCTCGGTTGCGCCGAGGGTCACCCCTCGTTCGTCATGTCCTCGAGCTTCTCGAACCAGACCATCGCGCAGATCGAGCTCTGGACCAACCCCAAGAACTACAAGGTCGGCGTCTACACGCTGCCCAAGAAGCTCGACGAGAAGGTCGCTGCCCTCCACCTCGACAAGCTGGGCGTCAAGCTCACCAAGCTCCTCCCCGAGCAGTCGTCGTACCTCGGCGTCGCTGCGGAAGGCCCCTTCAAGCCCGAGCACTACCGCTACTGAGCGGAGGCTCGCGCCTCCAGAGCGACGCCCTGGCGCGCTCGCGCCGGTTGTCACGCATCGCGGCCGCTTCCTCTCCGGGGAGCGGCCGTTTGCCGTTTCAGAGGTCGAGCGACCAGCCGGCGGTGATGGCGTAGTTGTTCCCGGTGACGCGCGCCACCGGCCCGTTGGCGCTGACGCCACCGACGTAGCGACCGAGGGCGTTCGCGCTCTGCACGCTGGGACGCCAGGTGTTGCCCACGGCGCTGATGGTAGTGGCGCCGGTGAACCCCGCCACGTTGATGCCCGCGCCGGCGTTGCCCGCGATGGTGTTGCCGCCGGCGCTGGCGCCGGTCCCGAGATCGCCCTGCGTGTTGTCGAAGAGATAGATGCCGTCGCCGCCGTTCTGCGTGACGGTGGAGCTGCGCAGAAGGAGCTTGCCCTTCACGATGGCGGAGGCGCCTTGCAGGTAGATGCCCGCCACCGCGTTCTGCTTGATGGACACCGCTTTCAGGTCCCAGGCGCCGCTGCTTGCCTCGATGCCCATGCGCCCGTTCATGGAGAGCTCCACGTCGTTCAGCGTGGCGGTGACGTTGCCGCCCACCAGGGCGTTGCCGCTCATGTTGCGCACCGCCGAGGCCTTGGCGAAATCGAAGGCTCCGGGCGTGGTGCCGGCGGTGCCGAAGGCGATGCCGACGCGACCGCCGTCCAGCACCGTCTCGGAGAGCGCCACCCGCTTCTTGGTGGCGAACGCCAGCACCGGATCGTTGCAGCCCGGATCGCCTTCCCACCGTGATTTGCCCACCGTGGCGGTGGCGTTGGCCTCCGCGGAGAGGGTGGTGCCGAGGCTGCGCGTGGCCAGGCTCACCACGGTGAGGTCGGCGTCGCCGGAGAGGGCCACGCCCGCATCGCAGGAGGTCAGGTTGCCGGTGATGTCGATGTCCTGCGCGGTGATCTTGGCGGCGCCGTCGGCGGCGATGGCGGTCACGCTCTTGCGGATGCGCAGGCCCTTGAGGCTGGCGGTGCCGCTCACATGGATGCCCACCTTGAAGCTGTCGATCTCCAGATCTTGGATGGTCCCGGAGCCCACGACGATGGCGGGCTCCGCGCGGGTGCCGCCGAGGATCGAGCCGCCGCCGGCCAGGCCCATCACGGTGACCCCGTCGGGAACCTTCGCCGGGAAGGTCTCGCCGCTCGAGGCGTCGTAGCGCCCGGCCGCGAGCTTCACGGTGTCGCCCGCCTTGGCGATCCCCAGCGCGCGCTTCAATGTCTTCACCGGCTTCAGGTATCCGTCGGCGTTGTCGTTGCCCTCGGGGGTCACCTGAATGCTGGTGGTAGGGCCCGCCGCCTCCGCCCCCGCGTCGACGGAAGGCTGCGTGCCCGCTTCACCGGCGTCGGTGCCACCGAAAGGCGCCGGATTGGCGGCCACCGGCTCGTCACCGACGCATGCGAGCACCAATGTGAGGGGGATGCAAAGAAGCGTCGTTCCAAGAAGAGCACCAAGGCGCATGTTGGAACGATAGCAAGACGCCTCTCCGTGACGAACTATCCCGGCACGTCCTTGCGCGCTGCGTCGGCCAGAGACTTCGCGTAGGCGCGGATCTTCGCGTCGTTCGGGCCTTCGATCATGATGCGCAGCTTCGCTTCGGTCCCACTCCAGCGCACAATCACCCGCCCGTCCTTACCCAGCGCGTCCTTCACTTTGGCCGCCTCGGTGGAGAGCGTGCGCATGTCCTCGAGGTTCTTCCGGGCCGCGAGCTGCACGTTCTCGAGGATCTGCGGCACGCGCTCCATCGACGTTTGCCACAGCTCGGAGAGGGGCTTGCCGGTGCGCATCATGATGGCGAGCACCTGGAGCGCCGCCACGATGCCGTCGCCGGTGGACGCGTGGTCGAGGAAGATGAGATGCCCCGACTGCTCGCCGCCCAGGTTGAAGCCGCCTTCGCGCATGGCCTCCACCACGTAGCGATCGCCCACCTGGGTGCGAACCAGGCGGCCGCCGCGGGCGGTGATGGCGCGCTCGAGACCGAGGTTCGACATGACGGTGGCTACCAGCGTCTTGTGCCGGAGCTCGCCGTCGTCGAGCATGCGCCGCGCGCACATGGCCATCACCGCGTCGCCGTCGACGATCTGCCCCTTCTCGTCGATGACGATGAGCCGGTCGGCGTCGCCGTCGAGGGCGATGCCGATGTCGGCCCCGCGCTTGACCACCTCGGTGCGCGCGTTGTCCGGGTGGAGCGCGCCTGCGTCGCGGTTGATGTTCACGCCATTGGGCTTCACGCCCAGGGCCGTCACGGTGGCGCCCAGCTCGGAGAAGACCAACGGCGCCACGCGGTACGCGGCGCCGTGCGCGGCGTCGACCACGATGCGCAGGCCGTCGAGGGTGAGCTCCCGGGGAAACGAGTTCTTGGCGAACACCACGTAGCGCCCGCGCGAGTCCTCGAGCTTGTCTGCCCGGCCCACGCCCGGGCCGGTGGGCTTCGCGCCGAGGAGCGACTCGTCGGCCATGAGGCGCTCGAGCTCCGCCTCGAGCTCGTCCGGCAGCTTGAAGCCGTCGGCGCCGAAGATCTTGATGCCGTTGTCCTGGTAGGGATTGTGGCTGGCGCTGATGACGATGCCCGCATCGGCGCGCATGCTGGTGGTCAGGTGCGCGATGGCCGGCGTCGGGACCGGCCCGCACAGGATGACCCGGCCGCCCATGCTGCAGATGCCGGAGGCCATGGCCGTCTCGAGCATGTAGCCGGAGAGGCGGGTGTCCTTGCCGATGAGGATGCGCGGCACGTGGGTCTTGCCCCGACCCGCCACGAAGGTGATGGCGCGTCCCAGGCGCAGCGCCAGCTCGGGCGACAGAGGCTCGGCGTTGGCGAGGCCGCGAATGCCGTCGGTGCCGAACAGCAGGCGCGTCGGGCGCGGTGGCGTGGAGGGAGACGAAGCGGGAGAAGCGGCGGCGGTCGTGCGCGCCGGGGGCTTGGACGATTTCTTCTTCAAGGGATCAGTCTCGAAAGTTCGTGAATTGAAGCTCGATACCAAAGTCTTCGGAGCGCAGCACGGCAATGGCCTTCTGGAGATCGTCGCGGTTCTTGCCGCTCACCCGCACCTGCGCCTCTTGAATGCTGGCCTGCACCTTGAGCTTCGCGTCCTTGATGGTCTGGATGATCTTCTTGGCGGGCTCGGTCTCGACGCCCTCCTTCACCTTCACCAGGATCTTGGAGCCCCCCTTGCCGGTCTTCTGCGGATCCTGCGGATCCATGAAGCGGAGGCTGACCTTGCGGCGCACGAGCTTCTCCTGGAGCACGTCCCAGGCCGCCTTGGCCCGGTCCTCGCTCGATGCCTCGATGAGCAGCCCCTCTTTGGTCTTCTCGACGCCGGTGCCGGTGTCCTTGAAGTCGAAGCGCTGCGCGATCTCCTTGCTCGCCTGGTTGACGGCGTTGTCGATCTCGCTCCACTGCACCTTCGAGGCGATGTCGAAGCTCGGCATGCGGGCATAGTAGATCGCCCGGCGCGGATTCGGTCCGAGGATTTTCCCTACATCGCGATGGGCGGATCGGTGGCCTGGCCCAGCAGGAGAGCGCGGGCCTCGCCCACGAGATACAGCGAGCCCGCCACCAGGACCGACGCCGGGCGCGGCGTTTGCGCCTCGATGCGCTCGAGGGCCTCGGCGGCGCTGGTGGCGACTTCGCAGCGTACGCCGCGGCCTTCGAAGTACTGCGCGACCTCGCCTCCGGGGGCCGGGGGCCTTCCCTTGGGCGGCGCGTACACCACGCCCACGCAAGGAACGCCGGCGAGCTCGTCGACGATGGCGCGCCAGGGTTTGTCGGCGAGGGCTCCGAACACCATCCACTCGGGGCGCGCGTGCTCCTCGCAATACGCGCGCAGCGCCCGGGCTCCTTCGACGTTGTGGGCGCCGTCGAGAAGGTACGCGATGCCGTCCCGCTCCATGCGTTCCAGGCGGCCGGGCCAGCGGGCGCGGGCGATGCCGGGGCCGATGGAAGAGGAGGGGAGGCCGGCCAGCGACGCGAGCACCGCGGCGACTTCGGCGTTGCTCCGCTGGTGTGCGCCGGCCAGCGTCGGCACCAAGGCCGCGGCGGGCAGTCCCGCGCTCTCCATGCGGGCGGCGCTCTCTCGCGCGGAGACCCGCGGCGCGCCGGAGCGCTGCGCGATCTCGGCGATGGCAGCGTCGACCTCCGGACGGTCGACGATGCTGCGCGACACCACCAGCGGCACGCCAGGCTTGGCGATGGCGGCCTTTTCCCGGGCGATGGCCTCCAGGGTCTCGCCCAGGAGATCGGTGTGGTCGAGGTCGATGCTGGTGATGCCGCAGGCGAGGGGCTTGGTGACGACGTTGGTGGCGTCGAGGCGGCCGCCGAGCCCCACTTCCAGCACCGCCAGCTCCACGCCGGCGTCGCGGAATGCGAGGAACGCCGCGAGCGTCGCCACCTCGAAGAAGGTGAGCGAAGGGCCGAGGTCGAGGGCCTCGCGCAGGACCCGCACCAGCCGGCCATCGTCGATGGGCTCGCCGTCGATGCGGATCCGCTCGGCGAAGCGGGCGAGATGCGGCGAGGTGTAGAGCCCGGTCCGCTTTTTCGCCACCCGGGCGATGGACTCGACCATGGCCGCGGTGGAGCCCTTGCCGTTGGTCCCTGCAATATGCACGCAAGCGAAGCTGCGTTCCGGGTGCCCGGCGCGGGCGCACACCTCGCGCATGCCGTCGAGGCCCAGGCGAATGCCCTTGGTGCCCCGGGCGTAGAGCTCGCCCAGGGTCTTGGCCAGGGCCGCGGCGTTGGCAGCGCGGCGCTCCTTCACCGATGGCTCCGGCGTCTCGTACCTCGCGCCCGAAGTTCATGAGGGGATCGGGCGATCCATCGAGCCTCCGCCCTCCTCGCGCCTCGCCCCCCGCGCAATCCCCTCGCGAACCTCGGGCGCTCGGTACGCGTCACTCCGGGTCCGAAAGCTCGGGGAGCTTCCGGCTGGAGCGGGCGGCGGGCGGCGCCGCCGGCGAGAAGATTCGCAGCATGCGGCCGATCTCCGCCTTCATGTCCAGGCGCGACACGATGCGGTCGATCATGCCGTGCTCCAGCAGGAACTCGCTGCGCTGGAAACCCTCCGGCAGCTTCTGTCGGATGGTGGTCTCGATGACCCGCGGTCCCGCGAAGCCCACCAGGGCCTTGGGCTCGGCGATGTTCACGTCGCCGAGAAAAGCGAAGCTCGCGGCCACGCCGCCGGTGGTGGGGTGGAGGAGCACGCTCACGAAGGGGAGGCGGGCGTCGCGCAGCCGCTCGCGCGCGGCCACGCCCTTGGCCATCTGCATGAGGCTCAAGATGCCCTCCTGCATGCGGGCGCCGCCGGAGGCCTGGAGCAGCACCACCGGCAGCTTGTGCTTCACCCCGCGCTCGAAGAGGCGGGCCACCTTTTCGCCCACCACCGAGCCCATGGATCCGCCCATGAACGAGAAGTTGAAGGCGCCGTAGGCGACCGGGGTTCCGTCCATCTTGGCGCGGCCGATCTCGAGGGCGTCCTTGGCGTGACCGGCGCGCTGGGCCGCGGCCACGCGGTCCGGGTAGGTCTTGCCGTCGGAGAAGCGCAGCGGATCGGCGGGCGCGAGATCGGCGTCCCACTCGTCGAGCTTGGCGTCGTCGAGGAGCAGCTCGCGCCAGCGGCGAGCCGCCAGCTTGTGGTGCTGGCCGCAGTGCGGGCACACCTCGAAGTTCGCCTCCATCGCCTCCGAAGGCATGGTCTCGCCGCAGCCGTCGCAGCGGCGGAACACGCCCTTGCCGAAGCTCTGTTTCTCGTGGGCGTCGAGACCGCCGGTCTTCTTGCTCGGCCACGGCATGGTCAGGACACCTTGATCTCGGAGAGATCGCTGGCCACCTTGAGGGTCGGCTCGGTGCGCTCCTGGATGTCGCGGGCGGAGAGGCCGGGGGCGACCTCACGGAGGAGCAGGCCGTCGCGGGTGACGTCCATGGTGGCGAGCTCGGTGATGATCCGATGCACGACCCCGCGGCCGGTGAGCGGCAGGTTGCACTCCTTGAGGATCTTGGGGCTGCCGTCCTTGGCGGCGTGCTCCATGATGACCACCACGCGACGCGCGGAGGCCACGAGATCCATGGCGCCGCCCATGCCCTTGACCATCTTGCCGGGGATCATCCAGTTGGCGAGATCGCCCTTCTCGGAGACCTGCATGGCGCCGAGGATGGCGAGATCGATGTGACCCCCGCGGATCATGGCGAAGCTCTCGGCGCTGGAGAAGAGCGCGGAGCCCTTCTGCATGGTCACCGTTTCTTTGCCGGCGTTGATGAGGTCGGCGTCGACCTGCGCCTCGGTGGGGTAGGGGCCGATGCCCAGAAGACCGTTCTCGCTCTGGAGCACCACCTCGACCCCGGCGGGGATGTAGTTGGCGACCAGCGTCGGCATGCCGATGCCGAGGTTGACGTAGTAGCCGTCCCGGAGCTCCTGGGCGGCGCGCTTGGCGACCTGTTCGCGGCTGAGGCCTTGGCTCATGACTACTTCCTCCCGCTCTGGGCGACGGTGCGGCGCTCGATGCGCTTTTCGTATTTGTCGCCCTTGAAGATGCGCGACACGTAGATGCCCGGCGTGTGGATCTGCGCCGGATCGAGGGTGCCCACCTCCACCAGCTCCTCCACCTCGGCGATGGTGATCTTGGCGGCGGTGGCCATCATCGGGTTGAAGTTCATGGCGGTGTGCCGGTAGACGAGGTTGCCGAAGCGGTCGCCCTTCCAGGCCTTCACGATGGCGTAGTCGCCGGTGATGGCCGGCTCGAGGACGAAGCTGCGGCCGTCGAACTCGCGCACTTCCTTCTTCGCCGAGTACTTGGCGACGGCGCCGCCGCCCTCTGCGTACTTGAGCGGCAGGCCACCCTCGCTCACCGCGGTTCCGGCGCCGGTGGGGGTGTAGAATGCAGGGATTCCGGCGCCGCCCGCGCGAATGCGCTCGGCCAGGGTGCCTTGCGGGCAGAGCTCCACTTCGAGCTCGCCCGAGAGGTACTGCCGCTCGAACTCCTTGTTCTCGCCGACGTAGCTCGAGATCATCTTCACGATCTGCTTGTTCTTCAGCAGGATCCCCAGCCCGAAGTCGTCGACTCCGCAGTTGTTGGAGACGAACGTGAGGTTCTTCCGGCCGAGCTCCCGCAGCGCCGCGATGGCGTGCTCGGGAATTCCGCAGAGCCCAAAGC
>JABFRG010000338.1 GCA_013141295.1 Polyangiaceae bacterium | reverse complement strand
GGTCTTGGCGTACACCTCGGGCATCCGCGCGGCGTCGTCGGCCGCCGCCATCTGCGCCGCGAAGAGCTCGAGCATGGGACCTTCGGCCGGCGCCGGGAGCTCGTGCAGCGGGAACACCCTTCGCACCGCAGCCTGGGCGGAGGGGCGTTCGCCGTTGGCCACGTCGGCCACCTGGCCGCCGAAGTTCTGCGCCAGCGCGCGGCCCACGCCGCTCCCGTCGGCCGCGAACGGGCGGGTGAAGGCCCGCACTCCGAAGCCGGTCGCCACCGCGATGGCCAGACCGAAGAAGAGTCCCAACGTCTGGAGCGGCAGGCCCGCCGGAGGCCGGGGCGGGAGCGACGCATAGGCTGCGGACACGGCGCGCTCGTCGTCGAAGTCCACCTCGGTTGCGCTCGCTCTCAGCCGTGCGACCCGCGCCAGATGCGCCAGATCAGTGAGCTCGGTGACGGTATCCGCGGCCCGCAGGGCCTTGCCCGCGGCGCGTCGCCGGAAGGGGCGCAGCAGCCACTCCTCGGCGGCCCCTGCGGCCTCCAGCGTCGCGAATCGTTCGGTGGCAAGGGCGTGAAGGATCCTGTCCATGGGCTCTATACGGAGCCGCGTCGTCGCGGCGGGTCGCAGGAAATCATTTCGCCTCGTGCACCAGCTTGTAGCCGTCCCAGACGTGCTTGCCCAGGCTGCCACACATGCGCTTGGTGCCGCCGATCGCGGTCTCGCCGCATCCCTGCTGGGCGGAGAGCTCGAACCCCCACGCCTGTACCGAGAGCCCCAGGACCCCCACCGTCGGGTCGGTTGCGGTGGTGCTTCCGTGGTCGCGCACCTCGGTGGGAATGTTGGCGACCACGCGCTGGGTGTCCGTTGCCGTCGCGAGCAAGACCCGCGCCGGGTACGGACCCATCACGTGATTCGCGCCGCTGTACACGATGCACAGCAAGAGCTCCGGCGAGGGGTTGCAGCACCCGAGGGCCTTGCTCCGCTGAAGCGCCGCGCACGAGGCGGCGTTCCGCCACGCGTGCGCCCCGGCATCGGCGACCTTCGGTCCCGCGTCGATCGCGCTGGAGGCGGCGGGTTGCGCGCCCGCGTCGACGACCGCAGCAGGGCTCTCACCGGTCGCCGTCGGGGGAGGCGCCGTTCGCGTGCCCGGCGCGGCCTCGCCCAGACACGCCCCGACGAACATCGAAAGCGCGCCGAGCCACCACACGCCGCGCGCCCTGTCCGTGCGAAGTCGCATGACTGCATGGTACATTTTTCGGGCCGCCCGTGACTATCGGCGTGGCGTCACTTCGGCTTGTTGGGCGGGGGCGGGGCGCAGTCGCCGTTGCCTTCGATCTGGGCGTTGGTGCGGAAGGTGTTCAGCTTCTTCCAGTTGGGGACCATCTTCTTGGGGATGGTGCCGTCCTCGCGCACGTTGGTCACGTGGTACGCGTGCTGGTTCCAGATGCGGCGGGTGGGGATCCAGCGCTTCTCGGCGTCCTGCCACACGTCGACGGTGTTCTTGTAGTTGGTCCCGAAGTTGGCATTGGAGACCACCACGATATCGGCCGATTGATCGTTGTCGACGTCGGCTACCACCGGGTACTCGATGAGCGTGCCCGAGGAGCGATCGGCCTGCAGGTTGGTGTCGCCGGTCTTGCCGTCGAACACGAACAGCGAAGCTTGATCGCCGTACACCGCCTGGGCGATGCCGCGGCCGAGGAAGTCGAAGGCGGTGGTGGAGGCGAGACCGCTGGTGTCGTTCACCGCCTTTTGCCAGTTCAAGGTCAGGCCGGTAGCGCCCATCTTGTAGACGCCGTACTTGGTGCAGGTGGATGCCGAGAGATCGGCGATGCCGTCGCCGTCGAAGTCGTGCACCGCGCCGGGCTTGGACCAGCAGTTGGGCGAAGTCGACTCGCCCAGCAGGTTGAGGGGGCCGAACTTGATGGCGCCGGTGTGCTCCAGCACGAGAATGCCGTCTTGCCGCGCCACGAAGATCTCCGGATCGGGATCGGCGTCGAGATTGGCAATCTGCGGCTGGCCCGGGGGCCCGGGAATCTGCCAGAGCTTGGTGCCGTCGGAGCGGTAGGCCGCGTTGCCGAAGATGACCTCCAGCTTGCCGTCGCCGTCGAGATCGGCGGCGGTGTTGGCGGGGCACCAGTATTGACCCTGGAAGCTGCTCACGTCGTGGAAGAACTTGCGCTTGCCGGTGTTGTCGTACACCTCGAAGGCAGAGATGATCTCCGGCGATCCATCGGCGTCGAGGTCGTAAATCGCCATGGCATGGCAGTACGAGTTCATCTGCGTCTTGTGGAACCCCACGTCGGCGCCGGTCCACTTGACCTTGCCCTTGTTGTCGTAGGCGATCACGTGGCCAGCCACGTCGTTGGTGACGATCTCGGGCACGCCGTCGCCGTCGAGATCACCGAGCGCCGGGGTGACGCTGGCGTCGATGTTCCCCTGGAACTCGATCTCCACTTTGCCGTCGTTGCCGGCGAGCATGTAGATCTTTCCGGAGGCGCCGATGCCGCCACCTCCCACGGTGACGAGCACGTCCGGCACGTCGCACAGGTCGACCTTGCCGTCGGCGTTGTCGTCGGTGAGGTTGGCCACCAGCGGGAGCACCATGCTGCCATCGGTGGTGCCGGGCAGCACCGGCGCCTTCCAGCTCCACTTGAGCACCGGCTTGAAGGAGTTCGGGGGAGAGCTCTTGGTGCACTCGAGACCGCCGCCGTTGTCCTCGTCCGGTGCGACCTTGCACTTGTCGACCGGGCGCTTGGCATCCACCGATCCATCGCCACCCAGGGGCGGGATGATGGAGCCATCGCCGCCGAGGATGCTCGCGTCGGGATCCGTGAAGCCGGACCCTCCGTCGCTACTGCAGTGCGAGACGGCGAAAGAGAGGCCGACGGCGGAGACAGCGACCGCCGTCAGGCGAGCGGTGCGGGAGAAGGACGAAGCAAGAGCGAGAAAGGATCGCATGGGGCCTCTACTGTACGGGGCGGCGAGAAGGGTGCAAGGAGGCGCGCAACACCACCCCGCGGACCCAGCTTACGCCGCGCGCCCTCCGAACCTTCCTCTTGCCTGTTCGACTCAAGGAAACGAGACAGAGCCCTCGGGGAGGTCGGCGCCGGCGCCGTGCTCGGTGGTGAGTCCGGATGGCGCAGGCTCGCGATCGTTGCGCCAGGTTACGCCGTCACCCCGCGTCACGGTGGAGACCACGTCGTAGAGGTCCTTGCCGCCCACGTCGAGGAAGATGCCGGTGGTGGGGACGCCCCGCCGTGGCTGCGATTGATTCACCTCGCTCGAGAGGTTGCCCGCGCCGAGGGTCGGCTCGCCGGGGGCGCGGTAGACGTCGTCGCCGCCGATGTTGAGCAGCACGCCGATGCCGTTGGCGTTGCCGGAGCCCAGCGAGAGGCCCGGTCCGCGGTAGACGTCGTTGCCGCCGAGATCGAGGTGGAACGCCACGGTGAAGTCGTGGCCCACGCCGATGGACGTCGCCTTGGGCGTGAGCTTGTCGTTGTAGCGATCGTCGCCGGCGTCTTCCAGGAACAGGGCCAGCGCGAAGTGAGCACCTGCACCCTGCACGTAATAGCGGGCGTCGTACGCGTCGTTTCCGGCGCCGTCGGCGAGGATGCCGGTGCCGAACCAGTAGCCGGAGGCCTGGGCCTGCACCGAGGCCACGTAGGTATCGTCGCCCTGGCGATCTCGCAGGATGGCGAGGCCGCCCGACATGTCGAGGCTGTCGTCCTTGGTGCCCGGCGAGCGCCGACCCCAGGCCGCGCCCTGCGAGAACGAGTTGTTGCCCTTGCCGGGAATCTGGATGGTCCAGTACAGCGGATCGCCGCCGTCGGCCGGATCGCCGTTGTCGACGTCGTAGCGATCGCTGCCCTCGTCGTCGCCGAGAATGCCCACCGCGCGGGCGTAGGCAAAGCCCTGGGCCTGCGAGTACGCGCGGTAGCGATCGTTCCCGTGGGCGTCGAGCAGGAGGCCGATGCCGAAGTGCGCCGAGCCCTGCACCGCCGCTTCGCCCTCGTACACGTCGTCGCCGCCGGCGTCGTACAGGACGCCCACGCCGGCCGCGCCGTAGCCTTGCGACATGCGCAGCGAGCGATAGGTGTCGGCGTCGGTCCCCAGGTCGAAGAGCATGCCGTAGCCGAGCCGCGCCGCGCCCTGCCGCGGCACCTCCGAGAGCGACACCGGCCCGTCGTCCTCCACCACCGTGTACGCCGAGTGGTAGCGGCCTCCGGCGTCGGCCGGAAGTCGCGCGCCGTCTTGCGCGTCCGGGACCTCGAGGTAGCCGTAGCGATCCTTGCCCGCGAGATCGATGGCGATGCCCACGTGGCTCGCCGCATCCTTCACGCTTCCGTCCACCGCGCCCGCGGGGTACCGCTACACGTCGTCGCCGCCGGTATCGACCAGCAGCAGCACCGACCCCTGGGGCGCGTGCTCGTGATTCTTTCCGTCGCGCACGATGATGCGGCCGTACGGCGTCTCTGCCTCGAAGTCGAAGCCGGTGGCGCCGGCGAACGCCGCGAGGCCCGCGGTCTCGATGCGCAGCGAGAGCTCGGCGGCGCCCCGCGCCAGCGCCAGCTCGTCGAAGCGTGTAGAGAGCAGCGAAATGGTAGTCGCATCGTTCACCTTCGGCGCGCCGCTCTTGGAGCGCAGGGTGAACGCATCGACTCGACCGAGCTGCACGAGATCGGCAGCGGAGAGACCGGCAATCACGGCGCGAAATGCCGCCTCCGCGGCGCCGCCCGCGAGGACCACCTGCGCCAGCGCGCGCTGCAAGGGAAGAGGGATGTCGCTCGCGTCCGCGATGAGCGCCGGAAGGTCTGCCGTACCGCCGCCATCGGCGACCACCTTGGCCACCGCCGCGGCCAGCGGGTTGTGCGCGTCGAGCTCGAAGGGCATGACGCACGGAGCCGCGCTCTCTCCCAGGCCGTAAGCCGCCACGCCCAGCGCGTTGGTCACCGGCTGCGTGGAAGCCGCAGCGCCATCGAGCGACTCGACCAGCTTGCGTCCGAAGGCCGGCGCGCGCACCGCGTGGTCGTGCACCTCGTTGTACCAGGGCAGGCGAAACGGGTCCTTCACGAACGCGCCGCCGAAGATGGACCAGTCCTTGGCGGTGTAGCCAAGTGAACACCGATCGAGGCCGGCCTTGCCGAGCACCGCGTCGAAGGCGTCCGGCTGCGCCGGCGCGTGAATGGGGCACGCCTTGTCGGCGAACGTCTCTTCCGGCGCCGGAAGGGACTCCGCGCACACCTGGGTCGGCGCCACCGGGCCGGCGTCGGTCACCGGAGCGGCAGGCTTGGGCGCAGCGGTCTCGGAATCAGTGCAAGATACAACGAAGAGCGCGACGAGCGCCGACGACGCGAGGAGCGAGCGAAGCATGAGGCCGCTATAGCACCGGATTTTCGCCTCGCTCGCCCGCGCCCGCGCGCTCTCGAGAACGCAGGGACCTCGCGCGCCACTGCCCAGGTGTGGGTGGCGCGAGCGGTCCGATCCTCCTTCCCTCGGCGGCCCACCTTGGGCACCATGCGCTCTGGAGAGCGCCCATGGAACCGAGCTTCTGGATCACGCGTTGGCAGGACGGTCGCATCGGCTTTCACGAGGGGCACGTCAATCGCTTGCTGGAGCGGTACGCGCCGCGGCTCCACGGTCGCGAGCGGGTGCTGGTGCCCTTGTGCGGCAAGGCCGAGGACATGGCGCACCTCGCATCACTGGGGCACCAGGTCGTGGGAGTCGATCTTGCGGAAGAGGCGGCGGTGGCGTTCTTCGCCGAGCACGCGATGCAGCCCACGCGGACCGCGCACGGGCCGTTCGTCTCCTTCGCGGCGCCCGGCGTCACCATCCTGGTGGGCGACTTCTTCGCGCTCACGCCGGAGCTCCTGGGGCCGGTGGACGCGTTCTTCGATCGCGCTGCGCTCATCGCCCTGCCGCCGCCCATGCGCGCTCGCTACGTCGCGCACCTCCGCACGTTGCTACCGCCCTCGGCGCTCGGCCTGCTGGTGGTGCTCGAGTACGATCAGGCGGTCATGGACGGTCCTCCGTTCGCGGTGCTCGAGCCCGAGGTGCGCGCGCACTGGCAGGGCGCCACCGTGACGTCGCTCGAAGAAGAGACGGCGCACGCCGCGCGTCTGGCAGAGCTGGGCGCGCCTGCGAAGAACCGAGTCTACGAGGTCGCGACCTAGCCGGCGCTTGCGGCGGCGTGTACCGTCGGCGCGTGTTCGACTACTTCGACCTCACCGGCATCGACCAGGGCGCCCGACCCGAATTCTCGCCGTCGCTCCTCGCCGAGGTGCGCGCGTTGGGGTTCTCGGAGCTCGGTTGGGTGGCCGCCCTCCATCGCCGTCCGGAGCCGGAGCCGAAGGACGAGGACGAGGACGAGGACGTAGCGCCGGCCGCGCGGCCCTCCTTGCCGCTGGTCTCCTACGTGATGCTTCACCAGGATGGCGTGACGACACTCGCGCTCACCAAGACGGCGGAAGGCGTCGACTCGCTCGGGCTGGGAACGCTCTTCGACGACGGGCTCATCGTGAAGACCGAGACAACGCCGCCCGGTCTGCGCTGGCAGATCGTGGCCCGCAACATCCGCCTCGCGCCGCGCCACGGGTACGACTTCGCCGGCATCCAGACGTCGGATCCGAAGGCCCTCGTTGCCTTCCACCAGGAGCGGGTGCGGGCCGCGGGCGCGACCTCCGCCTCCCGCGCGCCGGTGCCGGGCTCCACGCTGGTGCACATCGCCATGCGCGTTCGCTTCCGAGAGGTCGCCGACCCACTCCGCGAAGCGCGCAACAAGTGGAGCTTGGGCCTTCGGACGCCGGTCTTCTTGGCGACGACGGCCACCGTCTTCGGGGTGCTCGTGGTGCTGGGCGCCCGCGGACCCTTCCTGATCCTGGCGGCGCTCGTCGCCATCGCCTGCGGCGTGACCTGTGGTCTGGCCGCACTTCCCTTCCTGCTCACGGTGCTGGTGCCCTCCTTCGTTCGCGACGTGAGCGCCGCGCCGCGCACCACGGCAGAAGCGATGACCGCGTCGGCGCTCCTCGCTGTCGAAGCGTCGCGGGCGCGAGCTCCCGCTGTCGCGCGTGCCGTCGCCCCCTCGCGTGCGCTCCCGGTCGCACGTCCTGGGAAACGATGGTTCCTGCTGGCCAATGCCTCTCTCATGCCGGTGCTGGGATTCGCGCTCATGCCCAAGCTCGGCAGCGTCGGGCCGGTGGCCGCGATGGGAATCATGATGACGGCAGACGCCGCGTTCATGTTCATCACCAAGCAGACCCGCGTCGACGCGCTGCGGCGCTGGTTCTTCCCGGCCCTGGCGACCCGCGCGACGCTCCATCGCCGGGCGTCCGGGTGGATGCGCTGGGGCTTCGGTTTCGCGGGTGCGTTCTTGCTCCTGTGCGCACGCGGATGGATGGCCGGCGGGGCCGAGCTCGCGCCCTGGGTGGTCTTCGGCTGGGCGTGCGTGAGCGCGCTCTTCGGGTACTACGCCTGGGAAGCGGGCGCCGACGGTCGCGCCTAGGCGTCAGCTCCCCAGGTCCTTGAACTCGAGGCCGAAGCGCGCGAGGTACTTGCGCAGGCGATCGGCGTCGTTGACGCTGGTCTTTCCGGCGCGCGAAGCCGCGAAGAGGCGTCGTCCAGCGTCGGAGAGCGATTTCGCGGTGCTGCACACCAAGAGCACGTCTTCCAGCTGCACGCGGTCGAAGCGATCCAGATCGGCGGCGCCCTTGCCGAGGATCTCGGCCACCCGGTCGCGGCCGTCTGTTCCGGTGCTCGCGCCGCGACCGCGAAGTCGCCCGAGCTCCTCCTCGACCTCCGCTTCCGTGATGCGCCCGCCGTGGGCCAGCGTGGCCATGCGCGTCACCGCAGCGTTGAAGTCGCGAAAGTTCCCGGGCCACTCCCAGCCGCGGGCGAAGCGCAGGAACGTCTCGCGCGCCTCTTTGTTCATGGTCACCGCGATGCCGAGCACGCGAGAAGCTTCCGAGAGCTCGAAGTCGAGGTTGGGGGCGATGTCCTCGGGCCGCTGATGCAGCGCCGGCAGCGCGAAGGTCCACAGGTTGATGCGGGCGAAGAGATCGTCGCGAAACGTGCCCTTCGCGATCTCGGTCTCCAGGCTGCGATTGGTGCCGGCGATGAGCTGGAAGTTGCTGCCGACCTCGCGATCGGAGCCCACCGGATAGAAGACCTTCTCTTCGATGGCGCGGAGGAGCATGGCTTGCTCGTCGCGCCCCAGCTCGCCGATCTCGTCGAGGAAGAGCACGCCATCGTGGGCCTTGCGCAAGAGCCCCGGCCTGTCGCCGGTGGCGCCGGTGAAGGCGCCCTTGGTGTGACCGAAGAGCACGCTCATGGCCATGTCGCCGCGCAGGGTGGCGCAGTTCACCTCGGCGAAGGCGCCGCTCACCTGCCTACGGTTCTTCTTGAGCTCGTAGATCCGTCGCGCGAGCTTGCTCTTGCCGGCGCCGGTGGGGCCGGTGAGCAGCACCGGCGCGCGGGAGCCCACCGACACGTGCTCGATGCGCTCGATGAGCTGGTTGAAGGCGGCGCTCTTGGTCTCGATGCCGCCTTTGAGAAAGCTCTGTCCTTCGGCTTGCTCCTTGCGAAAGCGCGAGGCCAGACGATCGTACTTGGAGAGGTCGAGGTCGATGATGGCGTAGCTGCCGGAGCTGGTCTGGCGGCCCTTGCCCGGCGACGTCTGCAGGAGGCGCGCGGGGAAGTAGCGGGTCTCGGTGAGGAGGAAGAGGCAGATCTGCGCCACGTGCGTGCCGGTCGTGATGTGCACGAGGTAGTCCTCGCGCTCCGGATCGAACGGATAGCTCCGGGCGAAGCCGTGGAGGATGCCGTAGACCTGCTCGAAGTCCCACGGATCCTCGAAGTCCACCACGTGGGGCACCACCCGCGTCTCCGGCGAGGTCTGCGCGATGTCCTTGGCCACCAGCTGCGCGAGGTCCCGGCTGTGCGTCCCGTGGAGCAGCTCCAGCCGATCGACCACCAGATCGTCGTGCTGCGTCAGCGACACCGTCGGCCGCCACTTGTCCCACCGTCCGTCGCCCCGCCCGGCATCGAGAACCGTACCCAGGATGCTGAGCACCACCGTCTTCTTGCGCGCCATATCGTTGGAGCGAGACTCTATACGGCAAGCTAACTC
>JABFRG010000749.1 GCA_013141295.1 Polyangiaceae bacterium | reverse complement strand
CCCGAACCCCTGCCCGCTCGCGGGCGGTCAGGGCTGATAGGTGATCGTCGCCTTGTCGAACTGCAGCGCGCATCCGGGGTTGCCGTAGCGGTAGTAGTACTCGAGGGTGTGGCTGCCGGCGCCGAGGCCGCCGCCGATGGGATAGTCCGTCCACGCGGCCGGGACCGAGCTGCCGGATGCGTGCGCGACGCCGTCGATGCGAAGCTCGAAGTACGGATTCGGCCCCGTGCAAGTACCGCTCCGCCGCAGGCGCACGCTGCCCGAGCCGAGCGGGCCGCTGGTGACGAAGGCCTGCGTTGCGCCGACATACGGCGCCCCGAAGCTGCGGAGTTGGCCGTTGCTGGCGGTGGCATCGCTCACGACCACGCCGGACCCCACCGCGCCTTCCGCCTCGAGGGTCAGGGTGATCGGCGGCGGAGGCGGATTGTTCAAGGTCAGGGTGAGCTTGTCGAACTGGATGCTGCAGCCCGCGTCGGTGTGGCGATCGTAGTACTCCACGGTGTGCGTGCCGATGGCGAGCGAACCCGAGATCGGAACGTCGGTCCAGGTCGCGGGCAGCGCGTTGCCGGCCGCCACCGAGAGGCCGTCGATACGGACGATGTACCAAGGGTCGCCGCTCACGCAGGTGCCGCTGCGGCGCAAACGCACGACGCCCGAAACCAACGTGCCGGTGGTGGTGAAGGTCTGGGTGGCGCTGGCGTAGGACGTGGAGATGGCGCGGAGCTGGCCATTGCTGGCGGTGGCATCGTTCACGACTACCCCGGCGCCGGTGGCACTCTCGGCTTCCAAGACCGTCGTGGTGAGCGCCGACTGCGTGGAGCCCGTCGCCTCGTCGTCGTCGGGGCGCGCGTTTGCGCTGCAGGCGGCGAGGGCAAAGGCAACGGCGACGAAGCAGACCTTGGTGGAGGCGTTGTGCATCCCAGAACTCTACCGAAGCGCCGGCACTCGGCATTCCACCCGAACGGATGACGCAGGCTCAGGCGAAATAGTGGGCGCGCATATCCTCGAGCAGCGTCGGGCCCGTAGGCTTCCAGCCGAGGAGGCGCTGCGTCGCTTCGCTGGAAGTGCGGTTGTCGAGACCGACGACCAGGCCCAGGAAGCCAAAGTGGGCGACGGCCTCGGCGGCGGGGATGCTCGCAGTGGGGAGTCCGGTGGCCGCCCCGATGGTCTCCGCGATGGCGCGCTGGGTGATGCCTTCTTCGGCGGTGCCGTGAAGGACTGCGCCGGCGGTCGCGCCCTCCAGGGCCAACCGATAGAGGCGCGCGGCGTCGTCGCGGTGCACGGCGGGCCAGTGCTGGTTCCCGTCGTCGACGTAGGCGGCCACGCCCTTGGCGCGCGCGAGGTCGATGAGCATGCGGATGAAGCCCTTGTCGCCGGCCCCGTGCACGGTGGGCGCCAGACGAACCACGCTGGTGCGCACGCCGCGCTTCGCCGCGTCGAGCACGATGCGCTCGGCCTGGTGGCGGACGGTGATGGGGGTGGGAGCCGGATCGGCGTCGGTCTCCACGGCCACCTTGCCCGGATGTGCGACGAGGAGCGTGCCGGTGGTTCCGACGAACGGCTTGTTGGTCCCGGCCATGGCGTCCAGCATCGCGCCGATGGCTTCGCGATCGATGCGATTGGCCCCGGGGAAGTCGGAAAAGTCCATGTGAAACGCGAGGGGGACGGTGGCGTCGCAGGAGCGGGCGCCTTCCACCAGCGACTGCGGATCCCGCACGTCGCCCCGAAGCACGTCCACGCCTTGCGCCGTGAGCTTGGCGGCGCCGGCGTCGTCCCGTGCGACCCCCAGCACGCTGTGACCCGCAGCGCGCAGCTCCTTCAGCAGCGCCGTTCCAATCCAACCCGTTGCACCCGTGACGAATACGCGCATTGTCTTGCTCATGGGCCAACCGTAAGCTCGGCTCCGGCATCGAAAAAGATGCGCCCGTATACCGGTATGGCCACTACCACCCTCCCCACGTTCCTCCGCGACCGCCGCGAACGGCTCTCACCGCAGAGCACCGCACGTCGCCGCACGCCCGGCCTTCGTCGCGAAGAGGTCGCTGCCCGCGCGGGCGTCAGCGTCACCTGGTACACCTGGCTCGAGCAGGGCCGCGGCGGCGTGCCCTCGGAAGACGTGTTGGAGCGGCTCGCCCGCGCCCTCGAGCTCGACGACGCCCTGCGCGAGGTCCTCTTCTTGCTCGCCCAAGGTCGTCCGCCTCCCCGCAAAGCGGCCGCGCCCGGCGTCGTCACGCCCGCCCTGCGGTTCCTCCTCGACAGCATGTCGGTGCCCGCGTTTCTGAAGACGCCCACGTCGCAGGTCGTCGGGTGGAACCCGGCTTCGGTGGCCGTCCTGGGCGACTACGCCGAAGTGCCGGAGCGCGAGCGCAATCTCCTCCGTCGGGTCTTCGACGCCGAATCCCACACCAAGGTTCACGACGTCGAGACCGTCCGCCGCGCCTACCTCGCATCGTTCCGCGTCGACCTCGCCCGCGCTGGCCAATCCGCCGAAGCCACCGCCCTCATCGAAGATCTCCTCGAGAGCAGCGCCGACTTCCGTCGCCTCTGGGCCGATCCGGATATGCGAGCCCACGGCGGCTTTCAAAAGCGCATCACGCGCCCCGGCGTCGGGGAGATCGTGCTCGAAGCGTCGGTGCTGCAGATCGAGGGAACGTCGGGTCTCTCGATGCTCGTGCTCACGCCGGTGGACGACGCGAGCAAGCGCGCGGTGGCGCGTATGGTGGCTGCGGCGGGCGGGTGAGGGCAGACCTGCTACTCTTGAATTCACGCCGAACCTGACCGACCAGCTTTGCGAGATCGCCCGTGACGCTCAAGAAAACTAGGCTCACCTTCGAAGAGATCGTCCGCCGAGCCGGTGCGCTCGACACGTGCTTGCTCGCTGGCGCTCCCGCACTTCTCGATAAAGCAGACGAGGGAGATGAGGACTCCCCCAAGCCGCGACGCGAGGTGCATGTGGGGCCGCATCCCGATGGTGGCTGGCAGGTCAAGAAGGCGGGCAACGAGCGAGCTACGGCCGTCAAGGCATCGAAGCGAGAAGCCGTCAGCGTGGCACGCGCCATTGCTCGTAAGGAGAACGGCGAGCTGATCATCATGGGCGCCGACGGGCGCATCCAGCAGCGCGATGGTAAAGTCGAGAACGCCGCGGCCGACAGGGACCCGCGCATCGGAGCTCCGATCGCGCGCGCGAGATCGAAGGCCGGCTAGCGTCGGCGCTGCCGACGCACGGCGAATTGCGCTGTCGGGAGCGCACTCGAGCCGCCACGTGGGGTCTAGCGGAGCGTCATCGATCTGCTAGCAGTCGGTCGCCGCCGCGCACCATGACGTCCCCCCGCAACACTCCGCAGAGCGTCGTCGCCAGCTCTCCGTTCGAAGAGCGGGTGGGGCAGTGGATGGTGTACTTCGCCGACCGGAACATGAGCTTCGACGCCGTGAACCTCGGCGAGTCGATGGGGCGCCCGCCGCTCGACCAGGTTGCGCAAGCCGCGGACGCCCAGTTCTTCGGGGGGCTCTTGAATGCGTGGGGGTACCGGCGCCAGCTTCGCACCGGGCTCGCCGCGCTGTTCAATCCGCACACCGGCGAGCGATCCGGCACGCTGGTCTACCCGACGCCCGACGACGTGCGGACCCCCGAGGCGATGCCTACGGACTGGGTCGTGGAGCGTGCCGAGGGCTGGGGGCAGGGCGTGCTCGCACGCGGAGCCGAGCGCGTGCCGGTCGACGGGCAGCAGTGGACGGGCGGTGGCGATCTGCCGCGCGGCGAGACGGTACACGTGGAGTGGATGCGGTCGCCCACCGGGCGCTTCAACGTCGTGGCGCGGGTTTCGCGTCCGCGGGTAGCAGCGCCGCCGCCATCGTCCGATGCGGTGCCGATGGCAACGCAGCGAGCGGCCTGGACCACGAGATGGAGGTTCACGGAAGCCGGGCCGGCCGACGATGACCACTTCGAAGCTGCGCTCGCCGATGCCCTGCGCGCGTTCGCTATCGACGATGAACCTTCGATCGTTCTCTGCGACGTGAGCTCCATTTCGGAGCTGGCCGAAGCGATTCACGTCGCGTGCGTCGACGACGGGTCGGCAATGACCTCGGTGTGGATCACCTGCCCGCTGCTCATGAAAGGCGACTTCGAGCTCACGAACGAGACGCTCGAGCTGCGCTGGGGTGGCGTCGAGGGGTCGCCCGAAGGGCTCTTCCTGCTCCTGGCGCACGTCGTGAAGCTGCTCGGCGGCGAGCCCGAACGCGACGACGAGGACGACGTGTTCGTCGAAGAGCTCGAGGGGCGCGTGCGCGCCTGCGTGCTCGATCATCTGGGAATGTCGGATCTCGAGGACGACGAGGCGCTCGAAAGACGCATCGTGCCCACCTCCACCACGGTGTCGCCGGGGGTGGTCGGACCCTACGCCACGTCGACCACGCGCGACCAAGATGGCATTCATCTCGTCGTCCGCGGCGCCGGCCGCGATCTGCGCGTCACCCTCGGCGGTGAGGTGCTCGCGCTGGACGACGCCGCCCTCGCGCCGCTCTACGATACCTTTGATACCGAGCTCGCCGAGATGGTCGCCGACGAACAGACCGAAGCGCGTGGCCGCAGCGAGCCCACCGCCGAACCCGCGTTCGGCGGCCGAACCGTGCTCCACGGGTGGAAGAACGGCGCGCGCGTGAGCTCGCGCATCGTCGACGGCGGGCCCGGCGCCGCGCTCGACTTGCCGGAAGCGGGGGCCGATGACGTCGCCTGGGACCTCGTGCGCTATCTGGCCGACGGCACCCCGCTCGCGCGCTGGTCGAACGCCACGGTGCGGGCGTTGAACGAAATACCGAACTTGACGCCCTGCTGGCACTGGACGCCGGCGTCCGATACCGACGCCCCCGCGCGGTTCGCGGCGCTCGTCGCCAAGCACGTGCCCCGCGAGCGCGATCGAATACCGCTCCGCGATTGGTACCGCGCGTTTCGTCAGCGCAGCGGAAAGTTGCAAGGGCTCCCGTTGCACGTTCTCTACGCGCACATCTGCGCAGACGGTATGGGGGATATCGTCGAGCGACACGTCTCCCCGTTCGCGCGCACTGCAAAGTCGTTCATGGGCATCCTTGTTGGCCTCGCCGCCACGTCCTCCTGCGAGCTCGAGCCCCATCGCACTTGGCTCTGCCGCGGCTCGTGGTGGAATGAATCGGAGCCGTTCGCAGAAGACATTCATCGCGCCATGCAGCTACCCGGCGAGCCCTCGAGCGTGGTGCCGCGGGAGCCGGCGCAGAGTGCGGTGCTCTCGCTGCGCGAGTATCTCGGATATTCGAATGCCGCTGCGGACGCGGCGGGCACGGAGCTGCGCGCCTTTGAGGTGGCGGTCGACGGAGATTGGGAGCTGGTGGTGTGTTTGCCGCCACCGATGGTCGAGGCGCTCGTTGGCGACGGGCTTCTGTTCCTGGCTTAGGGTGCCGCGGGCACGCCGAGCATTGCCGCCACGCGCGGAGGAAAGCCTCCATGCGAGAGGACTTCCGCCTCCGCGTCCGTGATCGGCACGTCGTCGAGGACCGTGAAGCCCTGGTCCTCGTCGCCCTCTTGCGCATCGCCGAGCACCGCCAGCGGCTTGGCCGTCTCCCCAGGCCGGACGCGGCGCAGCGACGTGATGAAGCAGGGAGGACCGTGCGGCCCCTCGAAGAAGAGCTTGGTGATGGTGACCCGTTGGCGCATGCGAGAACCCGTGCGTCCCGCGTGCCATCGGGCGGCGCCGCGGGTTTCGCGTGGTTCGGAGGGAGGGCAGGTGTCCCCGGCCGAAAGGGGGTGTCCTGGGACAGGCGCCCCCCGGGGCTAGATAGCCATGGGACGCTCAGGGGCAGGTTGGCGATCCGGTCGCCGCGCACCCCGCCTTGCACCCCGATGCCGGACAGAGACCGCACCCGGCTGCCGCGCCCGCGCAAACAGGTGTTGCGCCGCCGCAGAAGTTCCCGCTGCTGTATTCGCACTTTCCTGCGCTGCACAGGCCGATCGCCTGCGACGTTGGGCCCGCGCACACCATCCCGCACGGCGCGTTCTCTGGCTTTTCGACGGGAGCGCTACAGGCACCATTGCCGTCACAGCTGGACGTCGTGCACGCGGTCGCTTTCAACGCGCACGCGCCCATGGTGTCGCTCCCCTTGGCGCTGCCTTTGCAGCAACCCGCGACGCATCGCCAGCAACCGGCGACGCCCTGAAGGGGGGCAACGCAGTCACCCGGGTTGGTGCATGCCGCCGTCGCGCACGTGGGACCGGCCTCCTCTGGCCCGCTGTCCGGTTCGGCAATGGCCGAATCAACCGCGGCGTCACTCACGGGGCCGGGGCCGGGGTTCGAAGGGCTCTCGCTCGAGCAACCGACGAACGCACCAAGGAGGATGCCTGCAAAACCCAGTCGCGAGAGGTACGCCATCTATCCACTTCTTTCTGTCACGAGTCGAACGCACTGCAGGGTTCAAACACGAGCCCCCACGGTGAGCGCAGATAGCCTCCTTGGCGCGGCAAATCAAGAGATTGTAACGTCGCGACCACCAGACTCTGAGTTGTATCGACGTGCGCACAATGGCGGTCGAAGAGAAGGGCGGACGCATCGTGCACGGCCTTGCGTGCACCACGGCGCTTCAACGGGGCCGCGGTCTTCACCGCGGAGATGGTGGATGGGTCGGCGTGGCGTTGTTGAGGTTGTCGGCGCGCTTCAACGGGGCCGCGGTATTCACCGCGGAGATGGGTGCCGCCCTTCTTCGGCTTCGGCGGCCGGTACTCCTGGCTTCAACGGGGCCGCGGTCTTGACCGCGGAGATGGGGGGTGTCTTTCGATTGCTTGCTGAACCCGCTTCTGCTTCAACGGGGCCGCGGTCTTCACCGCGGAGATGGACGACTTGATGCCGCCTCCCATGGCCGGCGCCGCATGCTTCAACGGGGCCGCGGTCTTCACCGCGGAGATGGCGCGCCCTCGTACCGCATCGGCAGATTGAGGTGCTCGCTTCAACGGGGCCGCGGTCTTCACCGCGGAGATCGTTCGGTGACGATGAGCTTGCCCTGGTGCTCGGCCTTGCTTCAACGGGGCCGCGGTCTTCACCGCGGAGATGGGTGCAAGGTTTGCCTGCGGGAGTTCACTCGGAAGCAGGCTTCAACGGGGCCGCGGTCTTCACCGCGGAGATGGCGGGCGCGTCAGCGTGTACGACATTCTTGGTTACGGGCTTCAACGGGGCCGCGGTCTTCACCGCGGAGATGGGGGCCTGGGCAACGTGGCCACGGTCGCTTCGAAGCTGCTTCAACGGGGCCGCGGTCTTCACCGCGGAGATGGTCGAAGTCGACGAGCACTACCGAACGGTGATTTGCGAGCTTCAACGGGGCCGCGGTCTTCACCGCGGAGATGGACCGGGCAGGCCGTGGCGTGGCTTCAGATGCCGTCAGGCTTCAACGGGGCCGCGGTCTTCACCGCGGAGATGGCCCACCTGAGCTGGATGCATCCGCGGCTCCAGGAAGAGCTTCAACGGGGCCGCGGTCTTCACCGCGGAGATGGGCGCGATGGACACGGGTACCCAGAAGCTTCTCGAGAAGCTTCAACGGGGCCGCGGTCTTCACCGCGGAGATGGGACATCCGACGTGGGCCAGCGCATGCGCGACCTTCAGCTTCAACGGGGCCGCGGTCTTCACCGCGGAGATGGAGGCCGTCCTTGATGGCCCGCGCGAGCTCTCCGGAGCTTCAACGGGGCCGCGGTCTTCACCGCGGAGATGGCTTGGCTGTAGTCTTTGTGCCAGACGCCATGCCCCGTGCTTCAACGGGGCCGCGGTCTTCACCGCGGAGATGGCAGCGAGGGCGGCGCGATGAGGAGGTCGGTCTGCCCGCTTCAACGGGGCCGCGGTCTTCACCGCGGAGATGGCCTCGTGGCAGCCGTGAGCGACGACGCTCCGTTGTCGCTTCAACGGGGCCGCGGTCTTCACCGCGGAGATGGCGTCCACGCGATGCGCTTTGAGGGCGTGGACGAAGTCGCTTCAACGGGGCCGCGGTCTTCACCGCGGAGATGGTCGACGAGTGCCGCGCGTGCCGCGTGCGGGACATGTAGCTTCAACGGGGCCGCGGTCTTCACCGCGGAGATGGGTCGATGAACACGACCGAGGCCAAAACACAGGCGTTGCTTCAACGGGGCCGCGGTCTTCACCG
Source organism: Polyangiaceae bacterium (assembly GCA_013141295.1). Taxonomy (GTDB): domain Bacteria; phylum Myxococcota_A; class Polyangia; order Polyangiales; family Polyangiaceae; genus JABFRG01. Next base: position 1,038 of record JABFRG010000749.1, on the reverse strand, counting down.
CGGAGATGGTCGAAGCCCTCAGAAGGGAAGGGTACCATGTGCCGGGCTTCAACGGGGCCGCGGTCTTCACCGCGGAGATGGTCGGCCCGGAGCCCATCCCGGACCAGCCCTACCAGGCTTCAACGGGGCCGCGGTCTTCACCGCGGAGATGGCTGGTAGGCAACGGAAGGCCCTACGCTGGTGCGCAGCTTCAACGGGGCCGCGGTCTTCACCGCGGAGATGGGCGGCGCGCATCGCAAAGCAGGTTCCCGAGAAGGTGCTTCAACGGGGCCGCGGTCTTCACCGCGGAGATGGCTCGATCTCCCTCTACCGCTCCGCCGCCCTCGACCTCGCTTCAACGGGGCCGCGGTCTTCACCGCGGAGATGGCTGCGCGCTTCATGCGTGAGGCACGCTCGGCCTCACCGCTTCAACGGGGCCGCGGTCTTCACCGCGGAGATGGTTGCAGGAGGCCTCCGATGCCACCGTCGCCAAGCTGGCTTCAACGGGGCCGCGGTCTTCACCGCGGAGATGGACGACATGACGGCCGGTGCACTTGTGCTTCTCGTCGCTTCAACGGGGCCGCGGTCTTCACCGCGGAGATGGCTGTCTGGCGCGCGCGGATGCCCTGCGTGATTTGCGAGCTTCAACGGGGCCGCGGTCTTCACCGCGGAGATGGACCTCGGACCCCGGCGAGCCCGTCTCCACCGAGCTCGCGCTTCAACGGGGCCGCGGTCTTCACCGCGGAGATGGTCAAAGAGTTATTGCCGATGGGTGGGGTCTACTCGGGCGCTTCAACGGGGCCGCGGTCTTCACCGCGGAGATGGATGGTGGGTTCCTCAGGCGTTCTTCGCGATGTGGATGTGCTTCAACGGGGCCGCGGTCTTCACCGCGGAGATGGGCCCCCAATGTAACGCTGAGTTCGTTCCCATCGGTGGCTTCAACGGGGCCGCGGTCTTCACCGCGGAGATGGCGGATGGGCCGGTGGGGCGACGCTCGCGGGCATCTCGCTTCAACGGGGCCGCGGTCTTCACCGCGGAGATGGATTCATATCATATGAC
>JABFRG010000724.1 GCA_013141295.1 Polyangiaceae bacterium | reverse complement strand
CCGCACCGACAAGGGCCCCGCCTTCGGCATCGAGTTCGCGCAAAGCAAAGCCCTCGACCGCCTCCTCCTTCGCAGCGTCCTCCACAAGAAGCCCAAGCCGCACCCCGCCCGCGCATTGGCATCCTAAACCATCGCGAGCCGCGAAGCGGCAAGCCACCATCGCGAGCCGCGAAGCGGCAAGCCACCATCGCGAGCCGCGAAGCGGCAAGCGGCGCCCCCACACTATCGCGAGCCGCGAAGCGGCAAGCGGCGCCCCCACACTATCGCGAGCCGCGAAGCGGCAAGCGGCGCCCCCACACTATCGCGAGCCGCGAAGCGGCAAGCCCCCGCGACGACGCCCCCGTGAAGTGGGCCGCCGTTCGGTGAGACCGAGCCCCGGCAAGGAGGCGCGCGCGGAACGTACTCCTGTACGTGAGCACGGCCGACGCAGCCCGGGCGAAGGTATCGCCGAACGCCGGCCCACTTCACTCACCAGTCGCAGAGTTGTGCGCCCCACGTGAAGCCGGATCCGAAGGCCACCATCGCGACCTTCATGCCTCGCTTCAACTTGCCGCTGGCCTCGGCCTCCGCGAGCAGGAGCGGGATGGTAGCGGCGGTGGTGTTGCCGTAGCGCTGGATGTTGTGGACGACCTTGTCGTCGGGGATGCCCAGGTGCTGCTGCACGTACTGGTTGATGCGCAGGTTCGCCTGGTGAAAGCAGAAGAGATCGATGTCGCCGCCGCTGACGCCGTCGGCGAGCATGACTTCCATGAGCACGCCCATCATGCGCTCGACGGCGTTCTTGAAGACGACCTTGCCGTCCATCTGCGCCCACATCATCTCCGGCGCGACCTGGCCGATTCCCTCGGCGTTTTGCGGGATGAAGGGCCGCTTGCGGATGTCCCACACCTTCTGAGAGAGGTTGTCGGCGTAGCGGCCGTCGGCGCCCAACTTGAAGCTGCGGAGCCCCCGGTCCTCGTCGGTCCGGCTCACGATGACCGCTCCGGCGCCGTCGCCGAAGAGCGACGAGACGGTGCGTCCACGGGTGGAGAGATCGAGCGCCGCCGAGTGCACTTCCGCGCCCACCACAAGCACGTGCTTGGCGGCGCCGGACTTCACCATGGAGCCCGCGGTGGCGAGACCATAGAGAAACCCGCTGCACTGGTTTCGCACGTCGAGCGCCGGGACGAACTTGGCGTTGGGGCCGTCGCACAGGCCGAGCTTCTGCTGGAGGTAGACGCCCGCGCCGGGAAAGCAGTGCTCCGGCGAGAGGGTGGCGAAGACGATCATGTCGAGATCGGTCTTCTGCAGCCCGGCGTTCTTCAGCGCCATCTCGGCCGCGGGCAGCGCGAGATCGGACGGCCCGAGGCCCTCCTCCGCGTAGCGACGCGCTTCGATCCCGGTGCGCTGCACGATCCAGTCGTGGTTCGTGTCGATGCCGTAGTCCTTCGCGAGATCGTCGTTGGTGACGACCCGCGGCGGAACGAAAGAGCCAGTGCCCGAGATGAAAGCGTTCGCCAAGGAAACCTCCGTGTTTCTTACCTAGGCCTGGTACCCCGAAAGGCGCAACCCGAAAAGCGCCGGAAACTTGGTCCCATCGCGTCGCGCCGCGTAAAAAAGCAGTGTGGTACCGATCTCCCTTGCCTGCGAGTTTCCCTGCGACAATCCCGCGCTGCACGACGGGCCCGGGTGGCTGGTCGAGGAGCCCACCGGCCTCGCCGTCCCCGTGACGGAGCCTCGCCCGGAGGTCGCGGCCGAAGCGGCCTTGGCTGCGCCAGTCGAAGAAAACGTTGGCGACACCGAAGGGCGCGAGAGTGCCAATCGCGAGGGCGAGACCGAGGGCGTGTGGGTGCACGACGCCGACGAAGAGGATCTGCGGATCTTCGACTCCATCGTCGAGGACCTCGGGTCGCGGCCGCCGGAGGTCCGCGAGAGCTGCATCATGCTCTCGGGCAGCATGACCCACCCGGAGGCGGCCCTCGACGACATCGTCATCGGTGAGCTCGATCCCTTCGAGCCGGAAGAAGTCGTAGCTCTCGCCGACGCGCACGTCGCTGCGAGCGCCGAGGAGGCGCCGGAGGAGCACGACCCGTTCCGCACCCTCGTCGCCGTCCTCGCCAGCGTCGCCGAGCGCCACGGCGGCCCGGCCTCGTCCATCGTCGTCACACGACTGCTGGAGGGCGACGCGTGCCCCGACGCCCCGCAAGCGGTGGTGGACGGCGGCCTGGTGGAAGCCGGGGAGGGGACCTTCCGGGAGGGATTCGCGCGACAACGGCGCGCGTGGAGCGCGGTCTTGCGGGGCGAGAGCGACGATCTCGAGGCCTGCGGCGGCGCCACCCTCGACGAATTCGCCACCGAGGTCGTGTCGCGGGCGCTGGGTCATCCCGAGCGCGCGCTGGAGATCCGGAAAGAGATCCGCAGCCGGGGCATCGCCGCCTTCGGCATCATCGAAGCTGCTTGAAACGAGGAAGAGCCATGGACCGACGAAGCTTGAAACGGAAGACCGACGCGGTGCCGGTGACGATTCGCCGCAGCAAGGGCGATCGCTTCGGGGTCACGCGCAACGTGGGCCCGGGCGGCCTGCTCCTCAACACGCCGAGCTGCCTCGAGCCCGGCGAGGAAGTGGACGTCACGCTCCACGAGCTCCGCGGCAGCGTGCAGCGGCGCGCCGTGGTGGTGCGTCGCGACAAGGCATCGTTCGACGATCCGTGGCGCTACCGCGTGGCGCTGGCCTTCGCCAGCTAAGCGTATCCGTCGCTCCGGAGGCGCGAGCCTCAGTTTTCGGAGAGCAGCGCCCGGAGCTTGGGCGTGATGTTGGCCACCGCCCCGTCGCCCTTCACCGAGCCGGCGAAGCGCTGCGGCGAGGCGCTGCCGTCCTTCGACGGCCGCACGAACAGCGGGATGAACTCCGACGTGTAGCCGGCCGCGGCCAGGCGATCGCGGTCCTCGTCGAGGTTGAACTCGAGGAGCGTCAGGTCGGGGAAGGTGGCGTCGAGCTTTCCCTCGGCCACCGCTTTGTGGAAGCGCTGACAGGGCTCGCACCAGGGGGCGCCCACGTACACCACCACCTTGCGTTTGCGGGCGGCTTCGCGCGCCTGGAAGGTCTGCACCACGTCGGCCACCGGCCCGCGCGCGGGCGTCTCGATGACCACTTTCCCGGTGACGGCCGCTGCCGGCTGGCTCGACGGCTCCGCTGCGATGGCCGTGCCTCGCTCCGGCTCGGTCTTGCAGGCCCCGACGCCGAGGAGCGCCACGATGGCGGCGACGTTGCGGGCGCGCATCACTCCATCCCCTGGATTATCTCTTCCCAGGTCTGCGGCTCGTTCTCGCCCTTGGTCTGGACGTCGCGAATGCGCACCACGAAGCGCTCCACCCGCGAGGTGTACACCTGCTTGCGGCCGTCGGTGAAGGTGGCTTCCATGCCGACGAGGGGAAACGGGTAGGATACACGCGTGATGCCGCCGGAGCGCAGGCGTCCGCCGCCGAGCCGGAGGCCCCCCACGGTGCTCTCGGCGTCGACCTGGCCGGTCCGGCGGTCGAGCACCACGGTGCAGCGGAGGGCGGTGTCGACCCCGTAGATGCGGTTCTTGGTCCACACCTCGAAGGCGCGCCACGGGCCGCGCTTGGCGCGCGGGAGCATGCGCTCGCGCACCACCACCACCTCGACGCCGCCGCTCGCGTCCACCGACCCCAGCACCGGGGTAAGGGACTGCGGAGGCATCGACATCACCTGGGTGGTCTCTTCGTCGTCGCTTCGTTTCGGTTTGCGCGTATCGGCCACGGCATCAGATTACCGTCATTCTGCGCCGTGGTCTTCAACAATGGCGAAGGCCGGCGGCGTGTCGCCCGATCGGGTGACAGCGCGCGCCGGCCCTTCCGTGCATGCCCTCAGAACTGATGCGCTTCGGTGGACTCCGTCAGGGCGAGGGTGGAGGCCTTGCCGCCGGAGATCACCTCGGCCACCTGGTCGAAGTAGCCGGTGCCCACTTCGCGCTGGTGCCGGGTGGCGGTGTAGCCGTCGGCCTCGGAGGCGAACTCCGCCTGCTGGAACTCCGAGTAGGCCGCCATGCCCCGGTCGCGGTACTTGCGGGCGAGCTCGAACATGCCGTGATTGAGGGCGTGGAAGCCCGCGAGCGTGACGAACTGGAACTTGTAGCCCATGGCCCCGAGCTCCCGCTGGAACTTGGCGATGGTGGCGTCGTCGAGGTTCTTCTTCCAGTTGAAGGAAGGTGAGCAATTGTAGGCGAGCAGCTTGCCGGGGAACTTGGCGTGGATGCCTTCGGCGAACTGCTTGGCCTGGGCGAGGTCGGGGGTGGAGGTCTCGCACCAGACGAGATCCGCGTACGGCGCATAGGCCAGGCCGCGGGCGATGGCGGTCTCGACGCCGCTCTTGAGCTTGTAGAAGCCCTCTCCGGTGCGCTCGCCCTTGACGATGAACGGGTGGTCGCGCTCGTCGATGTCGCTGGTGAGGAGCTTGGCGCTGTCGGCGTCGGTGCGGGCCACCACGAGGGTGGGCACGTCCATGACGTCGGCCGCGAGGCGCGCCGCCACCAGGGTGCGGATGAACTGGCTGGTGGGGACGAGCACCTTGCCGCCCATGTGCCCGCACTTCTTCTCGGACGCGAGCTGGTCTTCGAAGTGCACGCCGGCGGCGCCCGCTTCGATCATGCCCTTCATGAGCTCGTAGGCGTTGAGCGGCCCGCCGAATCCGGCTTCCGCGTCGGCCATGATGGGCGCGAGCCAGTTGCGCTGGGCCTTGCCCTCGGCATGCTCGATCTGGTCGGCCCGGAGGAGCGCCGCGTTGATGCGGCGCACCACCGCGGGCACGCTGTTGGCGGGGTAGAGGCTCTGGTCCGGGTACATCTCGCCCGCCAGGTTCGCGTCGGCCGCCACTTGCCAGCCGGAGAGGTAGATGGCCTTGAGGCCGGCCCGTACTTGCTGCACCGCCATGTTGCCGGTGAGGGCGCCCAGCGCCGGCACGTACGGCTCCGAGTGCAAGAGCTCCCACAGCCGCTCGGCGCCCAGCCGCGCGATGGTGTGCTCGATCTTGACGCTGCCGCGCAGCTTCAGGACTTCGTCCTTGGTGTAGGGACGCGTGATGCCGTCGAAGCGTGAGCGGGAAACAGCAAGATGGTCGGCCATGATCAATTCTCCTGAGAAGTGACGGACCTACTGCCCTTCGCGAAGAAGGGTCTCGTAGGCGGGGAGGGTGAGAAACTCGGTGAAACGTTCTGCGGTCGAGAGCGCGAGAAAGATGTCCTTGGCGGCCTCGAAGCGGCCTTCGGCGAAGCGGGCGTCGCCCACCTCGGCGCGCACCTGCAGGAGCTCCTCTTCCACGGCCTTCTGCAGGCCGGCGAGGTCGAGCTTGCCGCGGCCCTCGAGGTCGGCGCCGTAGTGCAGCCACTGCCACACCTGGGCCCGGGAGATCTCCGCGGTGGCGGCGTCTTCCATCAGGTTGTAGATGGGCACGCAGCCCACCCCGCGCAGCCAGGCTTCGATGTACTGTACACCGACGCGGATGTTGTGGCGGAGGCCGACGTCGGTGCAGGTGCCCTGGGGAATGCCCAGCAGATCGGCGGCCGAGACGGTGACGTCCTGGCGCAGCTTGTCGAGCTGGTTCTTGCCGGGCATCTCCCGGTCGAAGATCTCCTTGGCCACCGGCACCAGCGCCGGGTGCGCGACCCAGGTGCCGTCGTGGCCGGCGCGCACTTCGCGGAGCTTGTCGGCGCGCACCTTGGCGAGGGCCGCCTCGTTGGCCGCGGGGTCGTTCTTGATGGGAATCTGCGCGGCCATGCCGCCCATGGCGTGGGCGCCGCGGCGGTGGCAGGTGCGCACCAAAAGCTCGCTGTAGGCGCGCAGGAACCCCTTGTCCATGGTCACTTGGCCACGGTCCGGGAGCACCGCCGAAGCGAGGTGGCTCTGCTTCTTGATGAAGCTGAAGATGTAGTCCCAGCGGCCGCAGTTGAGGCCGAGCGAGTGCTCCCGGAGCTCGTGGAGGATCTCGTCCATCTCGAACGCTGCTGGGAGCGTCTCGATGAGCACCGTGGCGCGGATGGTGCCGCGGGGAATCCCCAGCACCGCCGAGGCCTCCAGGAACACTTCGTTCCACAGGCGCGCTTCGAGGTGGCTTTCCAGCTTGGGGAGGTAGAAGTACGGCTGGCTGCCGCGGTCCGCGAGGATCTTCGCGTTGTGGAACAGGTACAGGCCGAAGTCGAAGAGGCCACCGGGCGTCGCCTCGCCGTCCACCAGGAAGTGTCGCTCCTCGAGGTGCCACCCGCGCGGACGCACGAAGAGCACCGCCGGCTTTTCCACCAGCTTGTAGCGCTTGTCACCTTGCTCGAAGGTGATGGTGCGCAGGTTGGCGTCGCGGAGGTTCTCCTGGCCTTGCACCAGGTTCGACAGGGTGGGGCAGGTGGAGTCCTCGAAGTCGGCCATGAACACCGACGCGCCGGAATTGAGCGCGTTGATGATCATCTTGCGGTCGACCGGGCCGGTGATCTCCACGCGGCGGTCTTCCACTTCGGCGGGCGGCGGTGACACCGTCCAGTCGCCCCGGCGCACGCTCTCGGTCTCGGTCAGGAACCCGAAGCTGGCATCGCCCTGGACGATCTTCTGCTGACGGGCGGCGCGGGCCAGGAGCAGCTCCTTCACCCGGCCGCGAAAGCGGCGCGTCAGGTGCGCCACGAACGCCAGCGCGTCGGGGCTGAGAATGGCGCTCTCGCGGAGCCCCGTCTGGCTCCCCGTCACCACTTCCGTCGAACCCTGTTGATTGCTCATGGTCACATCCTCACTTTGGTCATGGCGCATCGCGTCGTCAAAATATTCTCGTAGTTTCGTGGTAATACCGGTCATTGACTTGTAATGTAGGTATTGTAATGTTGTAAACTATGTCGCTCTCCGAAGCCCCGGCGGGGCCCCGTTTCGGCCCCAAGATTCGCGCGCTTCGGCGTCGTCATGAGATGACCCAGGCGGTCTTCGCGGAGCGCCTCGGCGTCTCCGCAAGCTACCTGAACCTCATCGAGAACGGGCGACGTCCGCTGCCCGCCGGCCTGCTCGTGAAGCTGGCCGAGACCTTCGACGTCGACGTGCGCGCCTTTGCCGGCAACGACGATGCCCGCATCGTGTCGAACCTCCTCGAGGTGTTCGCCGATCCGCTGTTCGAGGGCGAGGAGCTCTCGACGGTGGACGTGCGCGAGATGGCCAGCGCCAGCCCGCAGGCGGCGCACGCGGTGCTCATGCTCTACCGGGCCTATAAAGGCGCCCGTGGCACCACCGATCAGCTGGTGGCGCAGCTCACCGACGGCGAGGACTTCGGCCTGGCGGAGCGCTCGCTCCTCCCCAGTGAAGAGGTGTCGGACCTCATCCAGACGCGCATGAACTACTTTCCGGAGCTGGAGCAGGGCGCCGAGAGCCTTCGGGATGCGCTGGCGAGCGCGGGCGACGAGCTCGCGCCAGGCCTCACGCGGTACCTCGAGCGCAGCCTGGGGGTGCGCGTGCAGGTGGGCCGCTGGGCCGACGAGCCCGGGACGCTGCGCCGTTACGATCCGGAAGGGCGGGTGCTCCTGCTCTCGGAGCTGCTCCCCACCCGCGCCCGTACCTTCGAGCTGGCCCATCAGATCGCGCTCCTCGTGCAGCGGGACGCGCTCGATGCGCTCACCGCCGACCCGGCCCTCACCACCGCCGAGTCGCGCTCGCTGGGACGCGTGGCCCTGGCGAACTACTTCGCCGCCGCCGTCCTCATGCCCTACGACGCGTTCTTGCGGGCAGCCCGGGAGGAACGGAACGACGTGGACGTCATCGGTCGCCGCTTCCGCGTGGGCTTCGAGCAGGTGTGTCACCGGCTCACCACGCTACGCAAGCCCCAGGCCGAGGGCGTGCCGTTCCACATGATCCGCATCGACGCCGCCGGCAACATCTCCAAGCGGTTCTCGGCCTCGGGGATCCGTTTCGCGCGCTTCAGCGGCGCGTGCGTGCGCTGGAACATCTTCAGCGCCTTCCAGACCCCGGGCATGATCCGCGTGCAGCTCTCGCGTATGCCGGAGAACGAGACCTACTTCTGCATCGCCCGCACCATTCAGAAGGACAGCGCCGGCTACCATGCCCAGCAGCCGGTGCTCGCCATCGGCCTCGGATGCGACATTCGCCATGCGCCGGCCCTGGTCTACGCCGACGGCGTGAGCCTCGAGGATCCCCGGCTCGCGGTCTCCGTGGGGGTCACGTGTCGCACCTGCGAGCGCACCGACTGCGATCAGCGGGCGCTGCCGTCGCTCAAGGTACCCCTCCGGGTGGACGAGAATCGCCGGGGCATCTCCCTCTACGCCGAGGCACGCCGTGCCGCCCCCAAGGACGCCACCTCAGCCGCACGCCCGGCCCAGGATGCCGCTTCGGCGCCTCCGAAGGCCCGCCCCACCCGCGACCGCGGCGCCCGGCCCGCGCCGGGCCCCCGCGAAAGGGTGCAAAGATAAGGGAGAGCTTGCCATTTCTCGTCCAGTTGGACGATCATCTCGTCAATGGCCGACGTGGAACGTCGCTCGGATGCTCTGAAAGTTTCGAAGTGGCTCGTCAGCAAAGGGCGCACCGACGAAGCAGTGGCCGTGCTTGCCGCCTGGGCAAGCCAGGGTGCGAACGACGCCTCCGGTCAGGAGCTCATGGCGGAGGCGCTGCGCATCAATCCGTCGGCCGTGCTGGCGCGCATGGCCTTCGAGCGCATGGAGGGGGTCCCGGGCGACCACAAGGCCCTCGACGAGGCGGTCGTCAAGTACGGCCCCACGGAGCTGGAGGCGCTGCTCAAGCAGATGAATCGCCCGGCGTTTCTCCGGGCGCAGGTGGGCTTCAACAACAACGTCAAGTACAAGAACCACGTGTTCCACATCCAGACCGAGGACTCGGGTCTGGACAAGCCGCACATCATCACGCACCTCTTCGCCGACGGCGGCCGGGTCATCAAGAGCCACAAGCGCGAGTACGCTGCCGAGGTCTCACAACCCAACATCGTCCAGTACGTGCGCGCCCTCATGAAGGGCCAGCAGGTGGAGATGGCCATCGCGCTCCGCGAGGGTCGCTTCGACGAGATCATCGCTGGGCGCGCAATGGGCGGTATGCAGATTCTCACGGAGCCGCCGCGCGTCGACGTGGGTCGTCGCCGAGAGGAAGGCCCCCCGCGGGAAAAGCCGAAGGTCGTCTTCAAGGTCCAGGGTGAGGCACCGGCCGCCAGTCCTTC
>JABFRG010000825.1 GCA_013141295.1 Polyangiaceae bacterium | reverse complement strand
CTACGGGCGAGGTCGCGCTCCGCCGGCGTGAGCACGAGGCCGAGGAGCTCCAAGGCAGCGACGCTGGCGGCGCTCTCGGCGGCCACCGAGGCAGCGGCTTCTCGGGCAGCGGCCGCGTGCGCGGGCACCAGGTAGTGAGCCACCGCGCGCGAGATCGCTTCCACCAAGAGCGCATCCGGAAGCGCCGGCATGAGCGCGGCGGCGCCCTTTTCCACGGCCACCCGGGCCCGTGCGTCCTGTGCGTCGGCCACTTTCTCCTGCGGCAGGAACACCGACGGCACGCGGGCGAGCATGAGCTCGTGAAAGGTGTTGTAGCCGGCCGCGCTCACGGCGACGTCGAAGGCGGGCAGCAGCGTCGAGAGCGTGGGCTCGGTGAGCCACACCACCCCGGCTGCGGCATCGGGCCGCGGGCCGCGGTAGAGCGGTCCGGCGGCAACCACCACTTCGCCCAGGCGTCGCAGGTGCTCCACGAGGAGGCCCAGGCGCGCCGGCGCAGTGGCATCGCCGCCTCCGCCCGCCGTGAGCAAGATCACGGGACCGTCCGCCGAGACGCCCAGCTGCCGCCGGGCTTCGGCGCGGCCGAGCACCTCGGCCCGTTCCCGCAGCACGATGGGCCCCACCCGGGATACCCGCGAGGCGACGGCGGGCGGCAAGAGCTCGGCGTGACGACCGGCGTCCTCGGGTAGCACGATGCGATCGTAGAGCGCCACCATGGCCTGGAAATCCGGCCGCGCCGCCATCTCGCTCTTCATATGGCGATAGACGAAGGCCTTCTTCTTCACCAGATCGAGCGCCGAGGTGAGCTCACCGAAGGCGCCACGCGGAAACGAGTCGACCACCAGGAGATCCGGACGGAGCAGGGTGAGCGAGTGCCACACCCACTGCTTGGCCAGCGCCAGGTACGTGAGCTTGTCGAAGTCGGAGCCGCCGATGGCGGTCTTGGACGGCAGCTTGAAGCTCGGCAGGTTCTCGCGAAAGAGCAGGCTCGTCTCTTCGCTCGAGGTGAGAAACACCAGCTCCGCCGGGTGCCCCAGGAGCTTCAGGTAGCGGCGCATCCATTTCGCGAGCGCCACCAGCCGCGTGAGGTGCCCCACGCCCGAGCCGTTGACGCAGTAGAAGACGATGCGCACCGGGGTCCTCGCTCAGGAAGGGTCGAAGGCGCTGCCGCCTCCGCCCGTTCCCAGGTCCGTGGATTGATCCATCTCGATGGCCGCCCGGGCTGCGTCGCCGTCGTCGACGGACCGGAAATCGTCGACCTGCGCGTCGTCACGGTGGTCCGAGGAGCCATAGTCGTGCACGCCGTAGTGCACGTGGTGATTCACCACCGACGGAATGTAGGTGACGCGCTGACCCCCGGTCATGGCGTCCCACCACAAGAAGTCCGACGCCCAGTAGCCGCGATCGTAGTCGTCGTAGACGTACACCGTGCGGTAGGTGTCGTAGTAGCGGTTCCAGTGCTTCTGGTAGCGCGGACGCGGATCGGCGAAGCGCCGCGCGAAGTAGTCCGCGGGGAATCGCGTGCCGTAGTTCTTCGGTCGCTGGTACTTGAAGACGTCGCGATCGAGCTTGGCGATGGCGGCCTGGGTATCGGCCGCGAATTTTTCCACCTTCTCTTTGTACAAGGCGCCCAGGTACTCGAGCTTGGCGGCGAGGCCCTGGGCCTTGAGCGCGAGGAGCCGGGCGTTGGGCTCCTGGTCGAGGAGCTTGCCGGTGCGGTCCTTGTCGGCCTTGTTCAGGTGATCGGCGACGGCGAACTGCGCGCTGGCGAGGATCTGATGCGGACGCTCGCGGATGGCTTTGTCGATGGCCGCGAGCGACTGCTCCATCTGCTGCACGATGGTGCGCTCGGCGTAGAGCCGGTTGAGCGAGGCGGTGAGCTCGTGCGACGTCTCGAGCGCGCGCTCGTACTCGGTGCGCACCTCGGCGAAGTCCTTCTTGCCGAGCTTCTCGACGATGGAGTCGGCCGCTTCCCAGTCGCGGTAGTAGCTGAGGCGCCAGAAGCCCACGCCGTAGGCCGGCGTTCCGTAGCCGCTCTCCATGAGCGCGGGCATGCGCGGGTGATTGCACGCCTCGAGGATGGGCACGAACGGCGCGCGGCTCTCTTCGAGCTCCCGAACCTCGTTGGACAGAGTTCCGGTGTTGGGGTGCCAGTTGAGCTCGCGGTTGCGATAGCGCGGATCGTCGACGATGGCCGCCCGCTGCGCCGTGAGCTGCGCGCCCTCTTGTCGATACTGGTGGGCGAAGCCGCGGAGCGGCTCGTAGCCGGTGAGGCGGATGGCGCGGTCGATGGCCTCGGCGCCGAGGTTGGGCAAGAGAAACTGGCCCAGCTCCTGGGCTGCGTGGTTCACCTGAACGGCCAGCTGCTCCCACTCCGCGAGGTGCCTGCGCCGCGCGTCTTCAGCGGTTCGCAGCGCCTCTTGCAGGTGCTGCCGGTGCGCCTGGGCGGCTATCAAGAAGTCCTGGGTGCCGTACATGCCGTAGCCGTAGCTCATGGCTTCACCGCCTCGCCGGCGAGCTTGCCGTGCGCCGCCACCGCGTCGAGGAAGCGCCCGGCCACGCGCTCGAGCTCGGCCTCGCCCAGGCCGTCGGCTTCGTCCACCAGGAGCAAGAAGCACTCGCCGCGCGCCATCTTGCCTTCCAGTGCGTCGAGGATCGGTGGTGTGAACTCCGCGCGATCGCCGGCCTCGGTGGTGATGAGCTCGAAGCCCACCCGCCGTTCGGCGTCGTAGCCGTCGAGGTGGACCGTCTTGAGGGCGCCGCCCTGAACCCGGAGCTCGAAGGGGACGTTGCGGGCCATGGCGTAGCCGCGTGCGGCGAACACCCGGGCGAGGATCGCGCCGCCGGCGTCTTCGCCGAGCCCACCCGCTGCAGCGGCGGGCGCACCTTTGGCCATGGCGCGACACACGTCGAGCGACGAGAGCATGCCCACCAGGTGCTCGGTCTCGTCGAGGACCACCAACCGATGCACGTTGTGGGCGGCCATGATACGGGCGGCCTCGCGCATGGATGCCGAAGGCCCGACCGAGCGCACCGTGCGGCTCATCACCGCGGCCACGTGGAGCTCGGTGGGCTCCGGGCGGCGCTCCAGGGAGACCAGCTGCAGGAGCGCCATCGGGTCGTAGAAGCTGTCTTCGCTGTCGCGGTGCGGCCCGGCGGCGACGGCGCGGGCGGCGTCGGTAGCAGAGAATACGCCCACCACGCGGCCCGCCTCGTCCACCGCCGGAACGCCGGAGATGCGGCGCGAGACCAGGAGCTCGAGAGCCTCGCGGACGGTCGCGGTCGCAGAGACCGTGGTCACGTCGGCGGTCATGAAGGCGTTCACCTGCGCGTCGAACATGGGCAATCTTGTACCGCGATCGATCGCGCCGGCGCCACCAGGGAAGCGCCGCCCGTCAAGGGGCGACGGCATCCTCGATCCGGACGACGATGTCCACACTCTCTCTCCGAGGGTCCACCTCGAGCGTCGGCGTTGCGTCCACCGCCCGTCCCCGGCGCGCGAAGAACGCCTTCACCGCCGCCATATCGCTCGTCATTCGCGTTCGATGGAAGACCTCGGAGGCCCGCGTCTTCACCAGCGCTCGGAGCTCTCGGGTCGTCGAAGCGCTCTGTTTCGGGAAGGAGACGCTCCCGACCTTGTAGCGAGCTCCCTCCGTGACGGTGAGCGTCAGCTCGACGTTGCCCTGGCCGTCCACCGTGAGCGGCTCGACGACGACCTTGGAGGTGAGGAGGCCCTTGTCCCACAACAACGCCTGGACGAGAAGGCCAGCTCGCTCTCCGAGCAAGGCGGAGTACGGAGCGCCAACCTCGAGCGCAGTGGCGGCCTTCAGCTCGGTAACCGGAACCTTTTCAGCCCCCACGAAAACGACGGTCGCGAGCGTCCAGCGCTGGCCGCGGGCGACCTTGTAGCGAAGGTTGACCGTGTGCGACGCCGCGGCGAGGGCCTCGAAGTCGACCCGCGCATTCCCATAGCCGTGAAACGCGTATTCGGCTTGCAACAGAAGCGCGACGCGCTTTGCTTCCGCGGGTACGAAGTCCTTCTCGGCGTAGGAGTCGCGAAACACCTTCATCACGTCGTCGAGCTTCGGCTCTGTGCCCGGAGCATCGTCGACGATGCTCACCTCCATGATGCGCTTCCGCAGGTGCACGTCGTAGAGCACCACCACGCCGTCGCCAACGCGCTTGGTGACGACGCGAACGTCGTCGAAGGGACCGAGCGCGACGAGCGCGGCGATGTCGGCGTCGATGCGGTTGGCATCCAACCGGTCACCCGGTTGCGTCTTGATCGCGGCGGTAAGGAGGGGGCTCGCTGCCCCGACCAGGCAGACCTTCACGACGCTCGCGCCGAGGAGCGAGCGCATCGGCGCCTCGTCCCCGGCCGCCTCGGCCACGCGCTCCGGGCACGCGATCACCGGGGGCGCCACCGGCACCAGGGGACGCGCAGGGGGGTGGGGAGTCTGCGCCGCACAGGCGCTTGCGAGTGCCGCAGCGAGAACCGCCAATGTCACCGAACCGTCGCGACGCTCCACCATGGGGAACCTCTTACCGCGCTCCATCGCGCCCGCGCCATCGGCGCGTTCTGCATGGTAGGACAACGCCGCACAGATGCGACGAATTCCGCGCCGCCGGAGGGAAGACTTCTCGCAGGCGGACCGTAACCTGTGGCGTGAAGAAAGCTCTCCTCGCGGTCCTCTCGTTCGCCAGCATCGCCTCGGCGCAGACCGTCGAGAACGGCAGCCACTCGACCACCGGGTACATCCGGCCCGACGGCACCATCGAGGACTCGAGCCACTCCACCAAGGGCTACATCAAGAGCGACGGCACCATCGAGAACGGCAGCCACTCCACCATCGGCTACGTGCGCGGCGGCACCGTCGAGAACGCCAGCCACTCCACGGTCGGCTACGTGAAGTCCGACGGCACCGTCGAGAACGCCAGCCACTCCACCGTCGGCTACGTGAAATCCGATGGCACCGTCGAGAACGCCAGCCACTCCACCATCGGCTACGCCCGCGGCGTCCGCGCCGATTGGGCCGCCGTGGCCTTCTTCTTCATCAAGTTCTAGATCGTATCGCAGGCGCCCACTTTGAGATCGCAGCGCGCGAAGCCGGCGCCGGTGCACGATGCCTGATCGGTGCAGGTGGGCATGCAGGTGCCGATCTCGGTGGAGCACTTGAGGCCGGCGCCGAGGACCGTGCACTCGCCATCGGTGGCGCACTCGGTGGTGCAGTAGGTGTCGCCCGCCGGCAAGCGCAGCCGCGCCCCGCAGTCGGCAGAGCAGGCGGTGCTCTTGGCGACCCGCTCCACCACGCACCCATCGATGGGCCGCGTCGCGTCGCTGGCAGCTGCGGCGTCGGTGCCACCCCCATCGACCGATGGCGTGGCGGCCTCGGCAGCGGCATCGACGCCGGAGCCGCCGCTCGAGCTGCTGCTTCCGGTACTACCGCCAGAACCAGTGCTGGAGCACGCCACCACCAGCCCCAGCACCACCGTGAGAGCCCGCAGGCCATTCGACGTCTTCATCTTCGATACTCCGTTTTCGAGCTCAGCCCGCGCCGCAGAAGGTGACGCAGCTCGCCGCCCCGGCATCGCCGCGAATGCATCGGCCATGACACTGGGGACCGCCGGGAAAGTTGGGATTGCAGGTGGTGGGCGCGGCGCCCCGAGGCGCGCACGTGCCGCTGCCGGCGTCGACGTCGCGATCGCAATAGAAGCCGAGATCGCAGTCGTCGCGAATCTCGCAGGTGGCGCCGCCCTGCCCGCGCGCCGTCGCGCACTTGCCGAGCACGCACTTCTTGTCGGCGTCGCAGTCGCGATCGAGATCGCACTCGAAGCCGGCCCGCGGGGCCACACACACACCCGCGCGACAGTCGCTTCCGAGCGCGCAGGTGCGATGGGCCCCGAACTGGAGGTTCGCGGCGCCCTTGGGAATGCCGCATTTGGCGCCCACGGCGGGCGTGGCCACGCAGGTACCGTCGGGGCTCTTGCCGTCGCCGAGGCACGTGAGGTCGGCCTGGCACTCGAAGTCCGCGCCGCACGTTCCTCCCGCAGCCACCGTGCCGCCGAACACCTTGCGACAGGCCGGGGCGCTCAGGAGATCGAGGGCGAAGAACAGATCTTTGCCGCACACCGAGCTGCCGAGCGCCGCGTCGAAGGAGGCGATGCAGGCCTGGGCGGCGGCTTGGTCGTAGGTGACCCGGGCCTTGCCGATGCCGGCTTCGAGGCCGCTGCTACAGGCTTGCTGCGCGCCCCGGTACGCGTCGAAGAGCTGCTTGTAGTAGCTCGAGGCCTTGTCGGTGGCCGAGCAGCACGCGTCGGTGGCGGCGATCATCGCGCCCAGCGTCTTGGCGCAGAAGGTCGCGCCGGTGCCCGCGCTGGCAAACGACGCGCTGCCGTCGACCTCCGGAGTCTTCGCGTCGACGTCGGGTGTGGTCTGCGACGCGTCGAGCTGCGGATCGGCAAGCGTGGTCGGCGATGCAGAAGAGCACGCCCAAGTGGTCGCGAAGGTGGCGAGCCCGGTGACGGCCAGCAGAGCGAAGATGCGGCGCGCGTTCATGGGCGGACGGTATGGCCCGCGTTCGAAGCCGCGCAACGCCCCAGCTGGCGCCAACGGGCGCTATGGCGCGCGCCGGGGAGCGGGGTGACTATGGCCCGCGTTGGAAACCGCGCAACGCCCCAGCTGGCGCCAAGCGTGGCGTGAACCGTGTTATCCGTTTCGGAATGGGCGCGTATCTGGAGGCTCGGGGACGACAGGTGGACGTGCTCTTCGGGTTCCTCCGGGATGCGCGGCTCGCCCTTGCATCGTCCACGCTCCTCCTCGAAGGCACGACGCTCGAGCCGGACTCCCGCGGCGTCGTGCGCTGTCGGCTGGCGGGGCGGCCTTCCGCGCTGGTTCGTGTTTCGAAGTCGCTGGTCCTCGACGTCACCGGTTTCGCGCGCGTCTGGCCAGGCTTGCACGCCGAGCTCGTGGCGCGCGCCGGGAAGGACATTGCGGCAGCTCTCGTGGCAACGGCGCCTCTGCTCCGGCCACTCGATGACCTCGAGCCGTTGGTCCTCGAGCACTCGGTTCGCGCGGAGCATCTGTACCTGCTCGGCGAGCAGCCCGCTCCGGTCCATGATCTCGAGGGCGACGGCACCTTCCGCTTCGCCTTCGAGGAGGGCGAGCTCGAGCTCCGGTACACGGCGGACGGATACCGGAACGCGCAGCAGATGGACCGCGATCCCAGGGCCGCGATGGACCTCGACGTGCGATGGAAGGGGGCTCGGGTCGAACTGCCGGAACCCGGAGACTTCCCCTGGGACGACGACGAGGTCGCCGAGCTCGCGCTGCTCGGGACAATGCGCATCAAGACCCATCCGGAAGACGTCGTCGCGCTGTATGCCGCGGTCTGCGACCAGTCGTTCGACGCGCTCGAGCCGACCTTGGCCGTAGCCACCGTTCTCAATCTACGCGGCGTCGCGCAGCGCAAGATCGGGGCTCTGGACGCGTCCGTGAAGACGCTCCGCGCGGCTCACGCGATGGCGTGCCGTCTGGACCCGAAGCTCGAGCAAATGGTCGCGTACAACCTCGGGTACGCCTTGCTCCAGACCACCATGAAATCTCGCGTTCAGCTCTCGAACGACGGCGAGCACGAGTCGGCGGTCGCCCACTACCGGTTCGACGAGATCCATCGGAGCCGCTGGAACGAGTGTCTCGCACTCTTCGAGCGCGCCGCCCTTCTCGACCCGACCGACGTCACGGCACGGTCCCAGGTGCGCCAGGTGCAAGACCTGCTCGCCGTGCTCGACGGAAACGGTGGTCCCCCCGCGACGAAGGGAGAGGGAGCGACGAGCCCTCCGTCGAAGACCACGACGGGGTCGAGCTCCCTCCGCAAAGACCTCTGGGTTCCCCTGGGAATCGCGGTCTTCGTGGTGGGTCTGGTGTTCGTGCTTCACGCGCTGAGCAAGGACAGCCCTCCGGTGGAGGTGCGCCCGGCTCGGTCAGGGACGCCCGCTCCCTCTGCCAACGTCCCGAGCGCGAGGGAACGCTCGGAGGCTGCGCGCCTCGCGGCGTTGGCTCGGCTCGGGCACGAACCTCTACCTGTGGCCGGCGCTTCTTCTTGTCCGCTCGCCATCGAGCCACCCGGGTCTCCGCCCCGCGGCGAGGTGCTCGCGCCGCATTTCGGACGAGCTCCCGGCACCGGCGAGCTCTACGGCACCGACTACTTCGACGCTACCATCCGCCACTACGCGGACCGCTTCGCTCCGGAGCTCGACGTACGCCCCGCGTCGGATGCGGGCGTGGGTCCCGTGACCGGCGCGGAGGGGCCGAGCAACGGGAGGCTGAATTTTCGCCCGTTCGCGACCACGTTGGTCGTCACGGAGTGGCGTGATCCGGTCGTTCTCGCGGGCGGCAACTCGATCACCCCGGGGCATGTCGCGGCGCGCCTCGTCGCCTGGAGCTACGCGGACTCGCGCTTCGTGTGCGCGAGCGCGGTCGAGGCGACGAACGTCGCCGGCCTCGTGGTCGTGCAGTCGGCCGATCTCGCACGACCCGCCGACGATCCGCTCGGTCGCGCGAGGCTCGACTTGATCGAGCAGGCGTATCGCGCCGCGATTCCCAAGCTCCGGGCGCTCGAGGTAGGCGACTCGGGCGTACGCGGAGCGGACGCCGGCGGAGCACGCTGACGCGAGCCATCGACCTTCAGCCGCGCGTGCACGGGGTTGCACACGCGCGATCCGCGCGTCGGCCGCGAGCCCCCCGGAGGCGCAGAAACCCCGCGAAAACGGACTTGGTACGCCCCCTGCTGAGGGAGGAGCATGCTCCGCCCCCTCCTCGCGCTCGTCACCCTCGGCCTCTTCGCCTGCAGCACAATCACCTTCGAGCCCTCGCCGGCGAATACTCCCACGCTCGGAGGGCCGCTGGGGGAGGTCGACGTGATGTACCTGCCGGTGAGCGACGCCGACGAGCTCCTCCGCCCCAGCGTCGACGGAGGTGCGCCTCCTTCCCGCGTTCTCGCCGGGAGCCCGCGCATCGGGCGCGGCGCGACCTTCCGGCTCGTTCCGGACGACCATCGGACGTCGCAGCAGGAGGCCATCGTCCTGGCACCGGTGCAGGCGACGCGGCTACGGCTCGCGCCCGACGGACGAGCCCAGGCGCTCGAAGCGGGGAGCGCCTGCGTCCTGGTGAAGACCGCCACCGGTTCGCCCGTCGATCTGGTGAACCTCGCCAT
>JABFRG010000520.1 GCA_013141295.1 Polyangiaceae bacterium | reverse complement strand
GTGTGGGCTCGGCTGACGCTGGTGCAGATCACCATCTGGGTGGTGGTGGCCATCGGCACCGCCACCTTCGCGCCGCAGCTCCTCTTGCTCGACGACGCGGTGGTGAGCGGCAGCAAGGCGACCGCCCTGGCCACGCTCGGTTTCTTGTGCGCTTTCTCCGCGGCCCTCACGGCCCTCCTGGTGCGCCGGGTGCGCGGCTCGCTCCTGGCGGTGGCCACCGGCACCGGCGAGGTGGAGCCGGAAGACGTGTACGTCCTCTACCGCATTCCGCTGCGGCTCGCGGCCTCGGGCCTGGCGGCGGCCTGCTTCATCACCACCATCGGCGTGCTCCCCGGGGTGCGCCCGGGCACCAACGATCTCATCACCCAGGCGTCGTTGGCCCTGCTCGTGTGGACCACCGCCAGCGCCGGCTGCCTGGCCGGCTACGTCTTCATGCGCAACTTCGTGGGGCGGGTGCTGGAGCAGTTCCCTTCGGCGAGCGTGCGCGAGGCGGCGGCGCTCCACGATCTGCGGCGCACCCGCATCGGCCACGTGCGCAATCGCATCATGCTCTCGGCGGTGGTGGCGGTGAGCTTCGTGGCGCTCTCGGCGGCGCTCCTGGTCATCGCCCACGCCCGGGCCCTCGAGACCAGCGCCCGGGAGACCATGGCGCGCGATCTGGTGCAGGGCGTGGCGGCGCCGGTGCAGGGCGATCGCACCGGCGTGTCGCGGGCCATGGAAGAAGCGCGCGGCCTCGGCTTCGAGGTCACCCTGCGGCCGGGAACCTTCGAGGCCAACCGTCTCACGCGCACCAGCGAAGGCGAGACGCGCATGTCGATCCTGGGGGAGGATGGCAGCGGCATCGTCTCCTTCGACACCGTGCGCCCCACCGCGGTGTTCGGCATCTACGGTGCGCTCTTCGCGGTGGCGTTCTTGCTGGCGTGGCTGCTGGGCTCGTGGATCGGCTGGTTCTACGAGCGCGACCTGGATCTCGCGACCAAGGAGATTCACCGCATGGGCGATCTGGAGCGCAGCCTGCGCCCCAGCGATCCCCCCGACGGCAGCCAGCGCAAGCGCTCGCCGCGGTTCGGCGCGGTGCAAGACCTCCTGGCTGCCATCGACGGCTTGGGCGACGTGTTCCGGCGCTTCGCCGACGTCCACCGGCGCTCCATTCACGCCAAGGAGACCACCGAGCGGATGCGCGCGCTCTTCTTGGCTTCCATGAGCCACGATCTCAAGGGACCGCTCAATGCGATTTTGGGCTTTGCGGAGCTGGTGCGCAAAGGCCCGCTCACCTCGGCCCAGCGCGAGAGCGTGGATATCATCCTTCAGCGCGGTCGCGAGCTCTTGCACCTGATTCAAACGGTGCTCGACGCCGCGCGCATCGAAGCCGGCGAGCTCCAGCTCTCCCCCTCTCGGGCGCGCATCGAGGAGATCGTCTCCGAGGCCACCCGCGAATCGCGTGACCTGCTGATGGGGTCGGAAATTGCCGTGGATGCGCACGTGCAAGACGACTTGCTCCCGGTGTTCGTGGACCGCACGCGCATGGTGCAGGCCATCCTCGCGGTGGTCATGAGCGCCGCGCGTTTCACGCGCCCCGGCGCCGCGGTGACCCTTCGTGCGTTCTTGCCGGAGGACGCGCGGCAAGTGCGCGTCGATATCGAATCACCGGCCGGCGCCATTCCCCAGAACGAGATCGAGAAGATCTTCGTCGCCTTCCGCTACCCGGAAGAGGCGCGAAAGTTCGGGAGCCTGGGCCTCGGCCTCTCGCTCGCCCGCACCATCGTCGAGATTCACGGCGGCACCATCGACATCGAGTCGAGCGCATCCGGCGTGGTCTTTCACGTCATGTTCGGGGCCCGCGAAGACGCCGAGTCGATTCGCGTGCGCTCGCGGCGCTCCACGCACCCGTGAAGATCGCTCAGCGTCCGAAGCGGCGGCGGGTCTGCTCGATCTCGACCGCCAGCGTCTCGCTGCCGTCCGCCCCCACACAGTACATGCGAAAGAGCATATCGTCGGGACCGGCGCGCTCCGTCTCCAGACGCATACGGAGGACGCTGCCATCGTGGTCGACGCCCTCGGAGTGCTCGCAGTAGTTGCCGGCCTCGTCGAAGTGGCCTTCGGTCCGGTGAATCCAGGGCGAGGTCGAGTCCATCCACGTCCCCACATAGATGCCCCGAAGGGGATCGTACCCGGTGATGCCGCGGCCCTGGAACCCCTGCATGCCGTAGTTCACCTCGCGGCAGAGGAAGTAGCCGCCGAGGTCCATGCGCGCCAGGAACTCACCCATGCTCTCGCGCGGCGGCCCGCCGGGGGTTGCGTACTCCTTCGTTCGCGTCTTCCACACGCCGGTGAGCGCGTGCAGCCGCCGGTGCTCGGCACCCGGTTTCGGAAACTCTCCCATGGCAGACGCACCATAGGGCGTCTCGAGGGGACGGTCGAGCGCGTGTCGCCGGGGCTTTGAACAAACTACCCATGGATGGGTCGACGCGGCCCCATCTAGCGTGGAGCCATGGGAAAGTATCGGTCGAGTGCGGCGGCGGATGCGATGTGGCGGCGTGCGATCTGGGGAGCGGGCTGCGTCGCGATGGTGCTCGCTGCGTCGCTCACCAACGAGCCATGGTCGGTCGCCCAGGGACTCAAGATCGTGCCGGTGGTGTGCCGGGCGCCGGTGGGGACCGAAAAGGGATACATCTGCCTTCCGGGTGCCCGCTGCGAGGCAAACGGTGCAGGATACAACTGCGTGACGGCCGCCGGCTCGCGCACCGCCGCCGGCCGCTACGCGCTGTGCACCCAAGACTTGTGCTGCGACGACGGCCTCTTCTGCAACGGTGTGGAGCGGTGGGTGCCCGGCTCGCCGCGCGCCGACTACCGCGGGTGCGTGGCCGCGAGCAACCCGGTCTGCGGCCCCAATTCCACCTGCAACGAGGAGCAGGATAGGTGCACCGGCAATTGCATCGACCGCGACCGCGATGGCCATCCGGACGCGCGATGCGGCGGCGACGACTGCGACGACAACGACCCCAATCGCTTCCCGGGCAACCCGGAGCTGTGCGACGCGGCGGGTCACGACGAGGATTGCAACCCCTGCACCGTCGCCTCCGTGAGCCTCGTCGACGGCGACGCCGATCGCGACGGCTTCGTCAGCGGAGCCTGCAGCAATCCATTCGCCGGCACCCCGCCCCAGTGCAACACGGCGGCGGTGGTGATCGATGCGGCCCGCGGTCGCATCACCGGTCGCGACTGCGACGACCGAAATGCATCGGTCGTCCCCGGCGCGATGGTGTGCGGGCCCCGCGGCGTGCTGGTCTGCCCCGCCGCCGGGCCGGCGAGCACCGGCGCGCCTCCGGTGAACGGCTGGTACGAGCGCGCGTGCCCGGGCACGGCTACCTGCTTCGCCCAGCCCAACGGCACCGGCGTCTGCCTGCGCTGAGGCGCGGCACGGCGCGCGAGATCGCCACACCCTCTCGAGCGGGCAATTGCGCGCAGCGCAGGGCGTGCGCCGGGGTAGAGGGCAATGTCCGCGGAATGCGACGAAGTGCGCCGGCGGAGACGCGAACGAGGCGCTCGGACGCGCGCGGTCGTCTTCTTGCAGCATCCCGCGCATGACGCGACTCTCGCTCCGACCGTGGCTGCCCTTCACGTGGTAGCCGCGGCGTCTTCCGTCGCTCCGCGCGCCAAGGCTCGCGTGCTCATCGTCGACGACGACGAAGACACGTCGGACCAGCTCGGCCGGCGTCTCGATGGCGACGGCTACCTGTGCCACCAAGCGTCGAGCGGTCACGAAGCCCTGCAGGCGATGGATCGCGACCCGTACGACATCGTCGTGTCCGACGTGCAGATGCCCGGGATGAGCGGCTTCGAGCTGCTCGACCGCATCCTCGCAGCGCATCCGCGCTTCCCGGTCATCCTGTGCACCGGGTTCGGCGCCGTTCGCGCCGCCGTCGATGCGACCAAGCGCGGGGCGTTCTACTACCTCCAGAAGCCCTACGACGTCGGGTTGCTGCAGGAGCTCATGGCAACGGCGCTTCGCGAGGGTACGGAGCCCTCTGCGGCACGGAGCCTTCCGCTGGCCCGCACCCGCGGCAAGGCCTCCCCCGCCCTCATCGAGGCGCCTGCGGTGCCGCTGCTCCTGGGCGAGGCACCGGCGATGATTGCGCTCCAACGGAGCATCGCCCGCGTCGCAGCATCCACGGCCCCGGTGCTCATTCTGGGTGAGAGCGGCACCGGCAAGGACCTGGTGGCTCGCGCCGTCCACGCGCAGGGGCCTCGCCGCGATCGCCCGTTCGTGGCGGTGAACGTGGCGGCGATTCCCGAGCATCTGCTGGAGAGCGAGCTCTTCGGCCATGTCCGCGGCGCCTTCACCGGTGCCACCGAGAGTCGCCGGGGGCTGGTGGTGGAGGCGAGCGGCGGAACACTGTTTCTCGACGAGATCGGCGACATGCCGGTCGCATTGCAGGCGAAGCTGCTGCGGGTGTTGCAGTCGGGCGAGGTTCGCCCGGTGGGCGCCGATGCCGTACGGACCGTGGACGTGCGTGTGGTGGCGGCCACCCACCGCGACCTGCCGGCCCTGGTGGCCGCCGGGCGCTTCCGCGCGGATCTCTTCTTTCGGATTCACGTGCTACCCATCACCGTGCCGCCGCTCCGCGATCGCGAAGGCGACGTGCCCATGCTCGCGCGACATTTTCTGCGGCGAGCCCAGCTCCGCACCCCCAGCTCGCCGGTACGAGCCCTCGACGTCGACGCCGAGCGCGTGCTCGCGCGGGCGGCGTGGCCCGGCAACGTCCGCGAGCTCGAGAGCGCGATGGAGCGTCTGGTGGTGTTCGGCGAGGACGACTCCATTCACGCGTCGGACCTCGGCTTCGTCTCGCCCCAGGCTGACCTGGCCGAGCACGACGGCGGCGCCGCCAGCCCCTCGCCCGAGGTCCGACCGCGCACCCTGCGCGAGGTGAGCGAACGCCACGTCGCGTCGGTGCTCGCCTCGACCAAGGGCGACAAGCGGCGCACGGCGGAGATTCTCGGCATCGATCTCTCGACGCTGTACCGCTGGCGAGCCCGGACGACCGGGCCCGCCTGAGCTCTCTATTTTCCGAAGAGCTCCAGCACCACCCGTGACGCAACGTCGCCGTGGTGGAGGCGCACGAAGACGTCGTTGACCGATTGGAGCGGGAGTACTTCGATATCCGCGCGCACTTTGCCCTCGGCCGCGAAGGCGAGCGCCTCCGCCATGTCGTGGCGCGTTCCCACGAAGGAGCCGCGCACGGTGATGCAGGCGGCCACGACGTCGAAGAGCGGTATCGGAAAGTCTCCCGGCGGGAGGCCGACGAGAACGCAGGTCCCGCGCCGCCGCGTCATGGCCACTCCCTGCTTGAACGCACCGAGGGACGGAGCGGTGATCAGGACCCCGTGCGCGCCACCGCTGGTGGCCTTGTGCACGGCCTCCGCAGGGTCACCCAGGCTGGCGTTGACGGTCACGTCGGCGCCCAGGCGCGTAGCGTGCGCGAGCTTGGTGGGGTCGATGTCGACGGCGCAGACCCGCAGCCCCATCGCCTTTGCGTACTGGATGGCCAGGTGGCCGAGGCCGCCCACACCGGAGATGGCAATCCACTCACCGGGCCTTGCCTCGGTCACCTTGATGCCCTTGTAGGTGGTGACGCCGGCACAGATGATGGGCGCGACTTCCTGGGCAGTCAGGCCGCCGGGAATGTGCGCGACGTAGTTGGGGTCGGCGAGAATGTACTCGGCGAACCCGCCGTTCTGCGTATATCCGCCGAACTCGGCTTTCGGGCATACCGTTTCCCAAGCGCTCAGGCAGTACTCGCAATGGCCGCAAGCGGAGTAGAGCCAGGGCACGCCCACGCGATCGCCCTCCTTCACCTGGGTCACGCCGGCGCCCAGCGCAGCCACCAGACCGATGCCCTCGTGACCGGGAATGAACGGCAAGGTCGGCTTCACCGGCCAATCGCCGCGCGCCGCGTGAAGATCGGTGTGGCACACACCGCACGCCTCGGTCTTCACCAGGATCTGCCCGGGACCGGGAATGGGAATATCCCACTCCCGCAGCACCAGGGGCTTTCCGAACTGCTCCACCACTGCAGCGTGCATCCGGCGGGTCACAGCGGCGACTCCATGGCGGCGACGCGCACCAGCTTCTTGTTCACGAACTGCTGGATACCCATGTTTCCCAGCTCGCGGCCGTACCCCGAGAGCTTGATGCCGCCGAACGGGAGCTCGGCGTCGGACCAGGAGATGTTGTTCACGAACATCATCCCGGTCTCGATGCGGCTGGCGATGCGCAGGCCCCGCGGAACGTCGCGGGTGAAGACCGAACCGCCGAGACCGAAGTCCGAGTCGTTGGCCAGCGCGATGGCCGCCTCCTCGTTGGGCACCCGGAAGAACATGGCCACCGGCCCGAAGAGCTCCTGGCGATACACCGGATTGTCCGCCGTCACGTTCCCGAGGATGGTGGGCTCCATGAAGAAGCCCGGGCGGTCCACGCGCTTTCCGCCCATGAGCAGCTTGGCGCCGTGCTCCACCGCCACCTTCACCTGCGCGAGCAGGTCGGTGAGCGCGGCCTCCGACGACAGCGGCCCGAGGGTTGTCTTCTCGTCGAGGGGATCGCCGGCCCGCAGGGCGCCCAGGCCGGCCTGAAACTTCTCCAGAAAGGCGTCGGCGATGGGCGCGAGGGCGATGAAGCGCTTGGCCGCGCAGCAGGTTTGCCCGGCATTGTACATGCGACCCCAAAGAGCCCAGCGTACGGTGGGCTCGAGCTCCGCATCATCGAGCACGATGAACGCGTCGCTGCCGCCCAGCTCCATGGAGGAGACCTTGAGGTTCTTGCCGGCGCGCGCCGCCACGCTCTGCCCCGCGGCCACGCTTCCGGTGAGCGCCACGCCCTTGATGCGCGGATCGTCGATCACGCGATCGGACTGTTCGTGCGAGATGCGCAAGTTGGTATACAGGCCTGCGGGCGCACCGGCGTCGACCCAGAGCTTCTCGAAGGCGATCGCGCACTCGGGAACGCAGGCGGCGTGCTTCACCACCAGGGTGTTTCCGGCCATGAGCTGGGGCCCGGCCACCCGCGCCAGCTGGTAGTAGGGAAAGTTCCAGGGCTCGATACCGAAGATGGTCCCGAGCGGGCTGCTCTCCATGTGGGCCTGGCCGAAGGTGGGATTCAGCTTCACCGGACCCAGGAACGCCTCGGCGTTCTTGGCGTAGTATTCGAGGATCTGCGCGCTGAACTCGACCTCGCCGCGGGCCTCGCCGATGCGCGTGCCCATCTCCAGGGTCGCGTACCGGGCCATTCCTCGGAGCGTGCGCGCATGAGCGAAGCTGCCTTGCGGACGATGGCGGCGCGGTCGGCATAGGTCTTCTTCCGCCACACCTCGTAGCAAGCAGTGGCCGTGCCGATGGCGACGTCCAAGGCGTCGTTCGAGAGATCGGGGAAGGTCTTGGTGACGCGGCCGTCGTTGGGATTGATGCTCTGGTAGGTCATGGGTTCTCTCCTGCGGATACGTTGAGGGTCACGGCTGGCCGGGCGGCGCGTCTTCGAACTCGGCGTCCACCACGTCCTTGCGGCCGGAGCTCGCCTTGGGGCCGGCATTTCCGGAGGGGTCTGCGGCGGGCCCGCCGGACGCGTACATCTCCGCGGAGATGCGGTGCGACTCCTTCTCGAGCAGCTCCGTTGCGCGAACGATGGCGGCATCGTCCTGGCCTTCCACTGCCTTCTTGCCGTCCTGGATCAGCGTCTGGAGCTGGGCCGCGCCTTCGGCCGGCAGCTTCGGTCCGTGCTCGGCGACGATCTTCTCCGCGGCATAGCAGAGGTTGTCGAGCTTGTTCCTGCGCTCCACCTGCTCTCGGCGGGCCTTGTCCTCCACCTCGTGCTCGGCCGCGTCCTTGACCATCTTCTGGATCTCCGCCTCGTCGAGGCCGGAGCTGGCGGTGATGGTGATCTTCTGGTCCTTTCCGGTCGCGGTGTCCTTGGCGTTCACCGAGAGAATGCCATTGGCGTCGATATCGAAGGAGACCTCCACCTTGGGTACGCCGCGCGCGGCGGGCATGATGCCGCCGAGATTGAAGCGGCCCAGCGTGCGGTTCGACTTGGAGTCGGTGCGCTCGCCTTGGAGCACGTGAACCTCGACGCTCGACTGGCCATCGCTGGCGGTGGAGAACGTCTCCTTCTTCTGGGTGGGCAGCGTCGTGTTCCGGGGAATCATCACGGTCATCACGCCGCCCATGGTCTCGATGCCCAGCGAGAGCGGCGTCACGTCGAGGAGCACCATGTCCTTCACGTCGCCCGAGAGCACGCCCGCCTGCACCGCGGCCCCCACCGCGACGACCTCGTCGGGGTTCACGCCCTGGTGCGGATCGCGACCGAAGAACTTCTTCACGCTCTCCTTCACCATCGGGATGCGCGTCGAGCCGCCCACCAGCACCACCTCGACGATCTCCTGCACGGTCTTCTTGCTGTCGGCCAGGGCCTTCTTCACCGGCTCCATGGTGCGTTCCACCAGCGGCGCGATCATCTGCTCCAGCTTCGCCCGGGAGAGCCGCAAGTCGAGGTGCACCGGGCCGCCCGGTCCCACCGTGAGGAACGGCAGGTTGATGCTGGTCTCCTGGGTGCTGGAGAGCTCGATCTTCGCCTTCTCCGCCGACTCGCGCAGCCGCTGGAGGGCCATCTTGTCTTTGCCCACGTCGATGCCGCTGGTCTTGAGAAACTCGGCGACGATCCAGTCGATGATGACATTGTCGATATCGTCGCCGCCCAGATGGGTGTCACCGTTGGTGGAGATCACCTGGACGATGTTGTCGCCCACCTCGAGGATCGAGATATCGAAGGTGCCGCCGCCGAAATCGTAGACCGCGATGAGCTCGTCCTTCTTCTTGTCGAGCCCGTACGCTAGCGCCGCCGCGGTGGGCTCGTTGACGATGCGCTTCACGTCGAGGCCGGCGATGCGCCCGGCGTCCTTGGTGGCCTGGCGCTGGGCGTCGTTGAAGTACGCGGGCACGGTGATGACCGCCTCGGTGACCTTCTCGCCCAGGTAGTCCTCGGCCGCCTTCTTGAGCTTGAGGAGCACTTGCGCGCTCACTTCCTGGGGGCTCAGGCTCTTTCCGCGAATCGAGAAGGGTGTGGCTCCATTGCGGCAGCGACAAGGCGTAGGATTCTCGTGACTTGAGGGAATTAATGCGGGACGCGGGGTGCTCTTGCGATCACGGCGCGCCGCAGCGGCCGCCGGCACGAGGAG
>JABFRG010000909.1 GCA_013141295.1 Polyangiaceae bacterium | reverse complement strand
GATCTTGCGCTGGCGCGCGCTGGCCCGCTGCATCGGGCGCTCGAAGCGCGACCCATACGCCATCTTTCGAGGCGGTCGGCAGCACCCCCAGCACGCGGGCGTCGTCGAGGAGCGGCTCGAGCTCTTCCCGGCCTTCGCGCACCACGTGGCTCTTGCCTTCGGTATCGACGTAAGCGACCGCCACGCCATCGGCTTTCGATGGCGCGACGTCGAAGGCCTGCCGCGAGCTCCCGGACGCCACCTGCGCAGGCTTTGCGCCGGCGGCGATGCGGAAGATTCGCGTTCCCTCCCCCTCTTGCGGCTCGAAGTCGTCGCGGAAGAGGAGCGTGCCATCGGGCAAGAGCGAGAGGGACGCGGCGCGCCCCTTCTTGTCGGTCATCACCTGCGGCGGCGCGAGCGGCACACCGCGCGCATCGAGCCGCACCGACTCGACCCAACGAACCGAGCGCCCTTCGCCCGGCCCCTCGTTCGGGTCGGACGCGTCCGGGAGCTCGTCGGGGGCGCCGGCGGTGTAAAACAGCAGGTACCCGTCGTCGGTTCGCTCGAGCTCGATGTCGTCGGGCAGCGTGGTCGGGATCGACGCCGCCACCTTGCCGGTCGCCATGTCGACCAGCCGCACGAACGAAGCGTCGGGCTTCTCGTCGGTGTACGCGAAGAGCGCGGCGTCGCCCCGTGTCGCTGCGTCGAAGGAGAGCGAACCTGCGGGCCACGGCACGGTGAACGCGGTCTCCCAGGCCGCTCCCTTCCTGCGCGAGAGACGCACCGCGCGGTCCTTGCTCTCGTGGAGCACGTGCGCAGCGAGCACCGCCGCGCCGTCGACGACCACGCGAGGCGGCGGATCGTCGCCGAAGGCGGGGCCCAGGAAGAGCTCCTGCGGCGGCGAGGTCTCCGATGCGAAGGCCAGAATCGCGGCCGCGCGATCGGCGCCCTTGGCGAAGGTGACGGGGACCAGCAGCTCGGAGGCGGACACGCGAGCGTCACCGGCTTCCATCCCCGCGGCGAGCTTGAAGCTGCCCGGAAGGCGCTCGCATGGCCCGGCCTCGATGGCGTCGCTGGACGCTGCGGGGGCCGCCCCTGCGTCGACGGCAACGTGCACGTCGCTGCGATTGTGCACGACGTACACCACGGCGACGATGAGGGCGAGCACCAGCCCCAGAATGACGGGGATGCGCGCGTTCACGGATCGAGGAAGCCGTCGACCACCTCGAGCGCCAGCTCGTAGCGCTCCAGCGGCGGCATGATGTAAGCCCCGGCCACCCGGCTGCGCACCGCAGAGAGCATCTCGCGCGCGATGGCCACGCCCTCTTTGCGAGCCTGCACGCCGGTGCCGGCCTTGCGCATGCGGTCGCGAATGTGCTCCGGCACCTGCATGCCGGGCACCTCGTTGTGGAGGAACTCGGCGTTGCGATGGCTCGCGAGCGGCAAGAGGCCCACCAGCACCGGGAGGCCGAGCGGCTCGATGTCGTCGAGGAAGCGGTTGAGCACCGCCGGGTCGTACACCGGCTGCGTCATCACCAGCTCGGCGCCGGCTTCCTTCTTCTGGATGAGGCGCGAGAGCTCGCGCGGGTAGTTGAGCGCGGCAGGCTCGGCGCCGGTGGCCAGGAGAAAGCTGGTGACGTCGCCCATCGGCTTGCCGCCGGGGTCGATGCCGTGATTGAGGCGCTTGGCGAGCTTGAGGATGCCGATGGAGTCGAGGTCGTAGACCGCGGTGGCGTCGGGAAAGTCGCCCATCTTCGGCGGATCGCCGGTGATGATGACCAGGTTGCGAATCCCCTGATCGTGGGCGCCGAGGAGATGCGCCAACGTGGCGAGCAGGTTTCGGTCACGGCCGCACACGTGGAGGATCGTGTCGACCCCCACCTCGTTCTGCATCCGCGTGGCCATCGAGAGGTTCGACATGCGCGCCTGGGCGCGGGCGCCGTCGGCGATGTTGACGACGTCGATGCCGCCGGCCTTGAGCATGCGCGCGGCGTCGAGGGCCTTCTGCGGATTGAGCCCCACCGGCGGGTTCACCTCCACGGAAACCACGAAGCGCTTGGCGGCGATCTTCTTGGTGATGCTGCTGCGCTCGGCCCACGGGACCGGCTGGCTGGCAGCGGTCGGGAGGATCGACGGCGTGAAGCGGTTGGTATCGGGCTCGCCGCCTTCCATGGGCTCGGCGTCGTCCTTGCCCACCATGCGCGCGGCGGCGGCGATGCGCTTGACGTGATCGGGCGTGGTGCCGCAGCAGCCTCCGACGACCTTCACCCCGAGCTTGTACATGCGGCGGGCATACACGCCGAAGTACTCCGGCGTGGAGACGTAGACCATGCGCTCGTCGACGCGCCGCGGGAGGCCCGCGTTGGGGAGCGCCCAGATGGGAATCCCTGCAGCCAGCATCTCTTCGGCGGCGGCGAGCACGTTCATGGGCCCGTCGGAGCAGTTGATGCCCGCGCCCTGGGCGCCCCAGTCACGCAGGAGCCGCGCCATCTCGCCGGCGGTGGTGCCGTCGGACATGCGGTTGTTCTCGTCCACCGAGGCGGACCCGATGACCGGAATCTTTCCCTGGGCCGCGGCCAGCGCCGCCTCCACCGCAACCCGCAGCTCGTTGGTCTGGCGGAAGGTCTCCACCACCAGCGCGTCGACCCCCGCCTCGCAGAGCGCCACCGCTTGCTCGTAGAGCGCGCCCTTGACCTTGGCCACGTCGTCGGGGCTGGCGTCGCCGAGGAAGTACCCGCTGGGACCGATGCACCCGACCACGTAGGCCCTACCGTCGGCGGCCTTGCGGGCGAGCGCGACGGCGGCCGTGTTGATCTCCTTCACACGCCCCTGGAGCCCGTGCTTTTCCAAGCGCATGGCGTTGGCGCCGAAGGTGTTGGTCTCGAGCACCGTGGCCCCGGCGCGCACGTAGTCCTCGTGAACCTTGGTGACCAGCTCGGGGCGAGAGATGTTGAGCTCTTCGAAGCACACACTGTAGAGGACGCCGCGCTCGTAGAGCTGCGTGCCCATCGCGCCGTCGGCCACGAGGGCGCCGCGGGAGAGGGCTTCGAGGAAGGAAGGCTTCAGCATAGCCGGCGCACCATAGCACCGGCCCCCCACGGATATGCCGCGTTCGAGGCCCCTTTCGTGATTTTGGCACATGGTGCCATACAGAGCTTTTCGCGGCGAATGGCCGGTGCGGCGCGTGTAGGCTGGGGCCATGTCCAGCGAGCGGCCGCTCCCTCCTTCGCTCTCGCACCTTCGAACGAGCACCGCCGAGCCCGATCGCGTGGCCTACGCGCGCGATCTGTGGCCGCGCCATCACCTCTCGGTGCGGGCCGGGCAGGTGGCGAATCATCGGCCCGGACGCATCGTGTGGCCGGCGAGCACGGCAGAGGTGGCGGAGATCGTCCGCTACGCGCGCGACACCGGCACGCCCATCGTCCCCTTCGGCGCAGGCAGCGGCGTGTGCGCCGGCGTGCTGCCCACCCGCGACGCCATCGTGCTCGATCTCAAGCGCCTGGATCGCATCCGCCACATCGAGGCCGAGGGCCCCTGGGTCGACGTCGAGGCCGGGCACATGGGCGTTCCCTTCGAGGAGAAGCTGGAGCGCCAGGGCTTCACCCTGGGGCACTTTCCTTCGTCGATTCTCTGCTCCACGGTGGGCGGCTGGATCGCCGCACGGAGCGCCGGTCAGTGCTCGGGCCGCTACGGCAAGATCGAGGACATGGTGCTGAGCCTCGAGTGCGTCACCGGCGAGGGCGAGCTCCTCGAGGCGAGCGCGCGCACCAGCGGTCCGAGCCTGGTGCCGCTCCTGGTGGGCTCCGAGGGCACGCTGGCGGTCATCACCGCGGCGAAGCTCCGGCTCCAGCCGAAGCCCCGGGTGCGCGCCTTCGCGGCGTATCACTTCGCGTCGACGGAGAAGGGCTGGGACGGCATGCGGCGCATGTTCCAGGCAGGGCTGCGGCCGGCAGTGGCGCGGCTCTACGATCCCTTCGACGCGATGCTCGCGCGCCAGGGGTCGGTGAAGCGGGCCAAGAGCAAGGGCGAGGTGGCGCCGGGTCTGGGCGGCGGCGCGCTCCGCACGCTCCTCAAGTCGCCGGGGATCTTCAACGGCATCATCGATGGCCTCGGCACGCACCTCCTGGGTCCGGCGCAGCTGGTGCTGGTCTTCGAGGGCGACGACGTCGAGGCCGCCGAAGGTGCGGCGGAGGCGCGGCGCATGCTGGAGGCCGAGGGCGCCGAGTACGTGGGCGAAGGGCCGGCGCAGAAGTGGTTCTTGCACCGCTACTCGGTGAGCTATCGGCAGGCGCCGGTGTTCGCCGCGGGGCTCTTCTCCGACACCATCGAGGTGGCCACCACATGGGAGAAGCTCGGCGATCTCTACGATGGCGTGCGCAAGGCGCTCGGCCGCCACGTGTTCGTCATGGCGCACCTGAGCCACGCGTACCCCGACGGCTGCTGCATCTACTTCTCGTTCGCGGGGTCCGCGCAGGGTCGACACGCAGCCAAGGACGCAGGATGGGACGCCGCCTGCGAGGCCACCTACGACGCTGCGTGGCGCGCGGCCTTGCGTGCGGCAGACGAAGCGGGGGGCACCATCGCCCATCACCACGGGGTCGGTCGCTCCAAGGCGCCGCGGCTCCGGGAGGAGATCGCCGGAGGCGTCGAGGCTTTCGCGGCGCTCAAGCGAGCCTTCGACCCGGCGGGTATCTTGAACCCCGGCGCGCTGGTGCCGGAGCCGAAGCCCGACCCCTACGCGATGACGCTGGCCTCGGCGAAGGCCGAAGGAGGCGCGTCGTGAGGCTCGATCGCGCGAGCCAGCTGTGCGAGGTCTCCGCGGACACGACGCTGGCGGAGCTCGAGGCGTTTCTCGGCGCCGAAGGCTTCACCCTGGGCGTGGGCACCATCGAGGCCACGGTGGGGCAGTGGATCGCCGAAGGTGCGCCCGGCGCCCGCGATCCCTTCGCCGATCCCGCCGATCACCTGGTGGCGGGGCTGCGCGGCGTCCTCCACGGTGGACGCACGCTGGAGATCCGCCCCTGCCCTCGCCGGGCCGCCGGCCCCGACTTCGCCGGCCTGTTCTTCGGGCAGTGGAAGCGCTTCGGAAACCTCACCTCCGTATGGCTGCGAATCGTGCCCCGCGGGGCCCCCGCGGTTCGACGACCGATGCCGCTCGTCTGGGAACGCAACGCACCGCTCAACGCGGGCGAACAGAAGCTCCTCGGCGCCATCGACCGCGAGCTGCGAAAGTAGAATCGTTTTTCTTCGAGAACCAAGGAGCGAGCCGCGATGTGTCTCTTCTGCAAGATCGTGAACCGTGAGATCAAGGCCGACGTCGTCCGCGAGAACGAGCATGCGCTCGCGTTCCGCGACATCCACCCGGCCGCCCCCACCCACCTGCTCGTGATCCCCAAGCGCCACATCGCCGCCATCCACGACGCCACCGCCGAGGACGCGGCCCTCCTGGGGCAGCTCATGCTCCTGGCGCGCGACGTGGCCGAGGAAGTGGGCCTCGCGGAGAACGGCTATCGGCTGGTGGTGAACAACGGCCGCGACGCCGGCCAGAGCGTGTTCCACATCCACGTGCACGTGCTCGGCGGCCGCGCCCTGGCCTGGCCCCCGGGCTGAGCT
The DNA here is from genome assembly GCA_013141295.1 of Polyangiaceae bacterium. Lineage (GTDB taxonomy): Bacteria > Myxococcota_A > Polyangia > Polyangiales > Polyangiaceae > JABFRG01. Next base: position 3,693 of record JABFRG010000909.1, on the reverse strand, counting down.
CGAGGCGAGGAATGTCGGGCCCCCGCGGGCGGTTGTCCCACGGATGCGCCGCTACGGCTTCGTGCTCACCGCCGTAGGGGCGCTCGTCATCGCATTCGGCTGCGTCGCCGACGGCTCCCCCGCCCGGTGGGCACTGGGCTGGCTCGGCGCTTCGTTCATCGCGGTCGGCATCGCGTACGCGCGAGGCTACGCCGGGGCGTTCGGCAAGCGGGAAGACGGACGCCTCGCCGCACATCGGGTCGTCGCGCTCTTGCCCTATCTCGCCCTCACCTGGGCCATCTGGCACCTCGCTCGATGGGTCGCGCGAGAAGCGCCGACCAGCCGCGCAGCGCCGGGACTGTGGCTGGCTCGACGCCTAAGGCCCTCCGAAGTGCCGCCGGACGTGGAGACCATCGTGGATCTGACGGCGGAGCTCGCGGAGCCGCAGGCGATTCGCGAGCGCTCGGGGTATCGGGCCTTCCCCATTCTCGATGGTGGCCATCCCTCCGTCCGCGCGCTCTCCGCCGTTCTCCGCGCCATTCCTCGAAGCGGAACCGTGCTGTTCCACTGCGCCCAAGGCCACGGGCGCACCGCGATGGTCGCGTGCTGCTGGCTGCTAGAAACGGCGACGGTACGCACGCACGAGGCCGCAGAAGCGATGGTAGTGGCGGCGCGACCGGGAGCGAGGATGAATGGGACGCAGCGAGACTTCGTGCGCGCCTACGCCGCTTCGCTCTAGGCCGGATTATTCATGGGCCGGTTGGCGAATGGCACGAGGCGCGGGAAAGGCGGGCGCACGCCGGATCGCAGACCCGAGACGGACTGTTGTTCCTTCGCAGGGTCAGCGGCCGCCGTACGCCCGAGATTTCCCGATGCATCGTGACATGCAGCCCCGGAACCATGAATAATCCGGGCTAGGGCGAGCTCGGCTTCGCTTCCGGCACCAGCCGACGCAGCGTCTCTTCCACCAGGGCGCGATCTTCCGCGGACGCGCTCATGAGCGGCGTGTCGGTTTTGGATGCAAGATACACCAAGCACGCGCGCTCCAGGTGGGTGAGCTCGATGCGGCAGACCAGCCGTAGCTTCTCCACGTCGTAGTGCAGGTACACGCCGCCTTCGCGCGGTTCGAAGCGAAACGACAGGCCCATGTTCCGGGACCGCTGGAGCTGCCGCAGGAGGCCCCGCACGACGGTGGCTCGGAGCCGCGCGCGCGCCATCTCCGGCTCGGCGAAGAGCGCGAACATCCGGTTCCGCGAGTAGACGCCCGGCGCCACGATCATGGCCACCGTCACCGCCTCGACGTCCGGAAGCGCCCTCCGCTCAGTCGTCATCCGAGTACGGCATCAAGGGCATGGGCTCGCCGGATGCCTCCTGAAGAAGCGCCGCCTGACGATGCGTGCGAAGCGCGGTGACCATCTCTTCGAGGCCGCCGTTGATGACGCGGTCGAGCTTGTTGAGCGTCAGCTTGATGCGGTGATCGGTGACGCGGTTCTGCGGATAGTTGTAGGTGCGAATCTTCGAGCTTCGCTCGGCGGTGCCCACCATCCCGCGCCGCTCGGCGGAGAGGGCGGCTTCCTGCTTCTCGCGCTCGATGTCGAGGAGGCGGCTGCGGAGCACCTTGAGCGCCTTGGCCTTGTTCTTCAGCTGCGAGCGCTCGTCCTGGCACTTGACGATGAGGCCCGAGGGTTTGTGGAGGATCTGCACCGCGCTGTTGGTGGTGTTGACGCCCTGGCCGCCGGGACCGCCGCTGGCGGCGATGGATATCTCGAGATCCTTGTCGTCGATGTGGACGTCCACCTCCTCGGCCTCCGGGAGCACCGCGACGGTCGCGGTCGAGGTGTGGATGCGTCCCTGGGTCTCGGTGGCCGGCACCCGCTGTACCCGGTGCACCCCGCCCTCGAAGCGGAGCTGGCTGAACACTTCCTTGCCGGTGACGAGGGCGATGCACTCCTTGTAGCCGCCGGTGGCGCTCTCGCTGAGGCTCAGCACCTCCACCGTCCACCCCTTGGTCTCGGCGAAGCGCGCGTACATGCGGAACAGATCGGACGCGAAGAGCGCCGCCTCTTCGCCGCCCTCGCCGCTGCGAATCTCGAGGATGGTGTTGCGCTTGTCGTTGGGGTCGGGCGGAAGCAGGTGGAAGCGGATGTCGCGCACCAGCTGCTCGCGCTCTTCGCCCAGCTCCGCGATCTCCATCTCCGCCAGCTCGCGCAGCTCGGGGTCGGAGAGCGCGGCTTGGTCCTCGGCAATCTTGCGTTCCACTTCCTTGTAGCGCGCGTACTTCTGCACCAGGATCTCGATCTCGCTCCGCTCCTTGGTGAGCTTCGACAGGGCGCCCCGATCGGCGAGGACCTGCGGCTGGCACATGAGATCGTCGAGTTCGACGTAGCGCCGGGAGAGTTGCTCGAGTTTTTCGGTGGGGAGCATCGGGACGCCTTATAGTCGATCTCGCTGCGGCGCGTATCATCTGGCACAATCGCCCGGTGCGAAGCCGCCCCGACGTGAAGCTGCTGGTTCGCCCGCCGGTGGTGGTCCCGGGCCAGCCCTTCGAAGCCGAGGCGGTGTTGGTGAGCCGCTCACCGACCCCGGTCGACTCCGTGACGGTATCACTTCGCGCCACCGTGCGCGCCTCGTCCGGCGATCGGGTCCCGATGGTGTTCGAGCTGCTCGCGCTCGAAGCCGTGCACCGCCCGGGGCGCCTGCGGAAGGGCGAGAATCGCCTCAAGACGATGTTCGAGATCCCTCCCACGGTGCCTCCGAGCTACGACGGCGTCTGGGCGTCGATCACCTACCGCGTGCACGTCGACGTGGACATCCCGTGGTGGCCGGACCGGAGCGCGGTGTTCGCGGCCCGCTGCATCGGTCCTCGGGGCCCCGACGCCACCGCGAGGCCCAAGGTCTTCCTCTCGCACGTGGGCGGCCCGCAACCGAACCAGCCCTTCTTCGAGGTATCGCTCGACGCCACGACGGTGCCCGCGTCCGGCGTCATCCGCGGGCTGGTTGCGGTTTCGAACATGGGTGGGTTCGACGTGCGCGGGCTGTCGGTGGCGCTGGTGACGGTGGAGCGCGTCCAGGGATTCGCCCACGAGCGAAGCGCTCCGCTCTTTCCCCTGTGGGGGAGCGAGCCGCCGGACGCCATGCCCATCGCGTTCACGCTGCAAGCGCCGCCGGCGCCCACCTTCCAGACCTCCCAGTTCGGGGTGGAGTACTTCCTGGTGTTCACGCTCCAGGCGAGCTGGTCCGCGAGCCACACCTGCCGCATCCCCCTCACCGTCGCGCCGGAGCACAGTCGCGGCATCGAGGAGTCGCGCCAACTTCATCCGATCGGGAGCCCGCGCATCACGCAGATGTTGAGCACGTCGATTCGCGGCACTCCCTTCTCGCTCGCGCCGGGTGCCCATTCGGTGCAAGGGCGCTTCGGCAGCGTGGTCGCACATGCCTCGCTCGCCACCCGCGACGGCGAGCTCGTGCGCGTGGTCGACTTCGACTACCCACCGCTCGGCGTCGAGCTGCGGATCTTCGGCCGGTCGCTCACCGACGCCCTCAGCGACGACATCTTCGAGCCGGCGACCGGTCGGGGACGCTACTCGGCATCGGGCCGCGAGCCGGGCCAGGTCGAGCGGGTGGCGGACCACATCGTGGCGCAGCTCGAAACCTTCGAGCACGGCGACGTCCAGGACCACCGCGCGGTCGCCTGGGAGCGCGGTGGTCCTGGAC
>JABFRG010001017.1 GCA_013141295.1 Polyangiaceae bacterium | reverse complement strand
CCCCTCCGCCTGCCCCACGTCCACCACCTCGACGATGTGCGCGTGCCGCAGCGCGCGCAACGCATCCACCTCTCGACGGAAGCGGCCTTCCTGCTCCGGGTCCACCGCCGTCAGCACCTTGATGGCCAGAGCGCGACCGGTGCTTTGGTCGGTCGCCTCGTACACCACGCCGAAAGCACCGCGACCGATGGGACGCCCCAGCTGGTAGCGACCGGCCAGGATGCGCGGTCCCGCCTCCACGCTACTCCTTCAACACGGTCGCGGCGCCACCGCGAATCTCCAGCGCTTGCACCGGCCCGCCGTAGTAGCGCGAGAGGCCAACGTCGATACGCCAGGCCTTGCCGTCACAGACGCTGTTGATGCCGCCCTTCTGCACGGTGTGGCCCATGACCAACCGCTTGGCCGAGAGCGACTCCAGGGTTCGCGCGAGCTTCTCGCAGGTCGCATCCGCCGGGCTTCCATCGGAGTAGAGGCGCGTCCACACCGGGCCGTCGTCGGCGAGAACGCCCTCCGGCGGGTGCGGCGCCTTCCCCAGCAGCCAATCGCGGGTGCCGTCGTTGATGACGTCGATGCCCATCGTGACGTGCTTGGGGAGCACCCCGCCGTGGACGAACACCGTGTCGCCGACGCGCACGATCACCGGATGGTCCGCGAGCTTGAGGGCATAGGCGCCCCCGGGAGAGAAGGCGATGGCGCGCCCGCGCGCGTTGGGCTCCACGTCGTCGGGTTTGCCGGTGTGCGGGTCGAGGTCGGCGAAGGCCGCGAGACCTCCGGGCGTCACGTAGCGAAAGTCGTGCGCAGCGTTCATGAGCTCGTGGTTGCCGGCCATGGCGATGAGCTCTCCGCCCGCGGCCTTGGCCTGCACCCGCAGCTTCTCGAGGAGGTCGAGGATCTTCCGGTCGTCGTCACCGCGATCGACCGCGTCGCCCGTTTGCACGAGCACCAGAGTGCCGCCGATCCATGTGTCCTTTTCGTCGATGGCGCCGGCCTTGCGAAATACTCTGCGGGCCATGTCGAGGTCGCCGTGGAGGTCGCCCACCGCCACCACCCGTGGGGCTTCCGGCCGCGAGCTCCGCTCGGAGAGTGCGACCTTCACGACTTCGGGTTTGGGAGCCGGAGCGCCGGGCTTGGGCTCGGAGCTGCGGTCGCACCCACTCGCCGCAGTGGAGGCGACCAGCGCAAGAGCGACCAACGATCGAAACAGGGGTTCGCGGCTCATCCGATGATCATGGCCTCCGAGACCGAGAGCGATTTTCCATCCTGGAAGCGCCGCAGATTCCAGCGCCCGAAGAGCTCCGGCTCCTTCTCGGTGACCAGGTGCTCCGCCACCAGCTTGCCGATGATCGGCGCCATCATGAAGCCGTGGCCCATGAATCCGGACGCCTGGTAGAAACCGCCGACGCCGTCGACCCAGCCGAGGATGGGATTGGCATCGGGCGTGAGATCGTAGCAGCCGGCCCACTGGCGAAGAACGCGCACGGAGCCGAGGATCGGGCAGGTGCGGGTGAGCGCGCGCGCATAGAGGCCGAGGAAGGCGTGGGAGCTCGTCTGGTCGATGCCCGCCGGCGCATGCTCCTGGCTGATGCCGCCCACGATCTCGCCGCGCGTCGACTGGCTGAAGTAGAGGCCACTCTCCAGGTCGGCCACCAGCGGCCCGAGCCACGGCTTGAGCGGCTCGGTGGAGCAGATCTCGTGGCGGTGCGGATGGTTCGGGAGCTCGATGTCGAGCTTCCGGGCAATCTCCGGCGACCACGCGCCGCAGGCGTTGATGACCACGGTGGTATCGACGCGATAGGGCTCGCCCACGCGCTCGCCTCGGGTGTCGACCGCCGCGAGGCGCACGCCCTCGATGTGGCCGTTGACCACGTCGAAGTCCACGAGCTCGGTGAAAGTGGCGAGCTTGACGCCCAGCTTCTCGGCGCCCTGCGCGAAGCCCCACACGAAGGGCCAGGGAAACACCACGGCGTCCTTGGGGTTGAAGCTGGCGGCCACGAGCCCTTCGGTGGAGAGCTCCGGCACCACGCGCTGCGCCTCTTGCGGCGAGAGCATGGCGGTTTCGAGACCGAGCTTCTCCTGGAGCGCCACGCTGGCCTCGAGCGCACGACGCTTGGCCTCCGAGCGCACCAGGAACAGATACCCGCCCTGGCGGAACCAGACGTTGATCTTCATCTCGGTGGCGAAGTCGCGGCACATCCGCAGGCTCTCTTGCATGAGCTGGATGTTCGCCTCGCTGGACCACTGCGCGCGAACGCCGCCGCCGTTGCGCCCGCTGGCGCCGCCGCAGAGGTAGGTGCGCTCCACCACCAGCACGTTGGTCTGGCCGCGCTTGGCCAGCTGGTAGGCGATGGAGAGGCCCATGATGCCTCCCCCGATGATGACGACGTCGGCTTGCATGTCAGCCGTACCCGAGGCGCACCAGGGCCTGGCGATGGGTCTCCGGCGGCCCGGAGAGCACGCCGTCGATGTTGCCCAGCTCCACCGTGCGGTAGTCGAGGAGCTTGCCCTTGGCATCGGTGAGGATGCCGCCCGCTCCCACCACGATGGCCTCCGGCGCGCACGAGTCCCAGCGCTTGCCGGCGTTCTGCGTCTGGGCGTAGAGGTCGACCTCGCCGGTGGCCACCTTGATGGCCTTGAGCCCGGCGCTGCCGTAGGGAATCAGGTTTTTCGCCCCGAGCTTGGCCAGCGCCGCGTCGATCTCCGGACTGCGGTGCGACCGCGAGATGACCACGTCGGCCTCGCTCAAGCTGCGTGCATCATGCACGGAGATGGGCATCCGCACGCCCCCTTCCAGCAGGAAGGCACCGAGCCCGGGCCCGCCGGCGTAGGTGACGAACGGGAGCGGCCGGGTGACGACCCCGAGCACCGGGCGCCCTTCCTCGATCATGCCGATCATCACCGCGAACTCGCCGCTCCGGCGCACGAACTCCTGGGTGCCGTCGAGCGGGTCCACGAAGAAGACGCGATCGGCGCGCTCGTGGCCGGCCCAGGTGGCGGGGTCGCTCTCTTCGGCGACGATGGGGGCTCCGGGAAACGCGGCGGTGAGGCGCTCGACGATGAGAGTATTGGCGGCCTTGTCGGCACGGGTGACCGGGTCGTCCTTGCCCTTGTACTCCACGTCGAGGTTGCCCTCTTCGTAGATGCCGCGAATCAGATGGGCGGCCTCCTCGGCGATGGCGATGACCTTGCCGAGGGCCGCGACATGCTCCGCGCGGACGCTCACAGCTGCACCCCGGCGTGCTCGAGCACTCGATAGACCTCGCGGATGTCGTCGTCGGACATGTAGCGGGGGCCGGCTCCCACCTCGCGGACGATCTCCTTGAGCTGCTCCTCGCTCTTGGGGCCCAGCACCGCCGACGACACCACGTGGCTCGCCAGAACGAAGCGCACCGCAGCGGCGCGGAGCGAGTGAATCTCCCCCTTCACCAGGAACCGGAGCATGTCGAGGCTGTCGATGCGGCTCTCGAGCTCGGTGCGGGTCCAGCGATCGTTGCGGTGGTCGCCGTCGACGAACACGCGGTCCTTGGCCCACATCCCGGTGAGCACGCCGTAGCCGAGCACCGAGCGGGCCAGCACGCCGGTGCGCGCCACCATGACGTCGCCGGTGATGCGGTTGACGTCGATCATCTGCTGCAGGTTGTAGGGAAGCTCCACCACCGCGGCGCCCTGATCGATGGCCATGCGCGCGATCTCGTGGTTGCCGGCGGCCACGCCCCAGTGGCGGATGATGCCCTTGTCGACGAAGCCCTTCATGACGCCGGCGATCTCGCCCCGGAGCAGCAGTTCTTCGCTGGGGTGGTGCAAGAGATACAGGTCGAGCGCGTCCTTCTTCAGGCGCTTGCAGGAGCGACCGATGGCCGCCTCCAGGTACTCCGGCTCGAACCGGCGACGCGACGGATCGGTGGTGCGGTCGACGCCGCCCTTGGTGACCACCAGCACGCCCTCCTGCCCGGCGCAGGTGCGTCCGAGCAGCGCCTCCATCTTGCCGGCCCCGTAGGCGTCGGCGGTGTCGAAGAGGGTGATGCCGATGTCGAGCGCCTTCTTGATCACCCGCTCCGCCTCGTCTTCGGCGACCGGGCCGTAGCCGTCGCCCGAGAGGCCGAAAGTACCGAGCGAGAGCTCCGAAACGACGAATCCGGTTTTACCGAGCGGCCTTTGTCTCACCCCTCCATTTGTAGCCTGTTTCTCCCGACTTGGGCGCGCGATCTGGGCAGCTCGGGAGCGCCCTCGGGTGTGAACCGTCGCGGGGTGCCACCGTGAACGGACGGACACTCGGCATCGGCCGCTAACGCTGTTTTTCGCGTTTGCAAGGGCCGAGGCTGCGGCACGAATGGTGAAGCACGGAGCGCCATGCGCCGCCCGTTTCTCGCAAAGCTCCTCCTCCTCGGCGCCGCCGTTGCCTCGCTGGCCGCCACCCGGAGCGCCGCGGCCCAATCGCTCCGGCGCTTCGAGAAGGAGCACAAGTCCGATTCGTCCTCGTCGTCGTCCTCCTCCTCCTCGTCCTCTTCCTCGTCGTCCTCGGTGGGGGGAGAGATCGCCGGGTCCGTCGCGCGAAGCTGCACTGCCAGCGTGTGCAATACCATCGGTCCCGAGGCCATCGGGTTCGTGGGATCGGCCATCGCCGGCACCACCGTCGACGCCCCGCCCGACCAGCCCAACGGCGGCCACGCCTTTCCGGCAGCCATCATCTACAACGACCGCAGCGACGGCGCTTACGTGAAGCCCTGGCGGCGCACCGACGAAGGCGTCTGGTACCGGGAAGACAGCTCGCCCCCGCGCCGGGCGGAGATCGGCGTGGGGGGCTTCGCCGCGCTCAACGAGAAGGTGTACGCCCACGACTTCCGGTTCACGGGCTTTCTCGGCCTGTTCGTGCTCCAGGCCTCCTACGAGCGCTTCTACGAACCCCTGCCCGACGGCAGCGTCGATACCCTGAACCTCCCGCGGGTGCACCTGGGGCCCAACATTCTCGGCCCGCACTTTCGCCCGCTGGAGCTCTATGCGCTCTTCGGCGGCACCGGCATGGTGGGCACCAGCGGCACCTTCATTCCCGGCTTCGACATCAAGCTCGAAGGTCGCATGTACCCGGTGCAGCCGCTGGCGTTCCTGGCCTCGTCCACCCTCACGCTCTTCGGCGAAGGCAAGCCGCTCTGGGATAGCCGCCTCGAAGCCGGCGTCGCCGTGGGTCGCTTCGACTTCCGCGCCGGCATGCGCGCGCTCTGGCAAGAGCCGGCGCAGAGCTTCCTCGGTCCCGTTGCGTCGGTGACGCTACGGCTGTGAAGGGCACACCCAGAAGCGAGCCACCTGCGCGCCGCCCTCGCAGGGCGTGTCCTGGATCTCGGCGCTCTTTCCTCGCGCGCCCCGGAACCGCTCCTCGTAGCGCACGATGGGCACGCGCGACTCGGTGACCGTGAGCACCACCCGCTCCTGGGCGAGGAAGCTCGTGCTGTACGCGGTCCAGTAGCCGGCCCGACCGGACTCGTAGCCGTGATCGACCAGATAGCTCGCCAGCACATCTTCCGGGCGACGCGAGGGATCGCGCGCCGCGGCCACGAAGTACGCGAGCTGCAAGGATACGGGCACGACGAAAGCGAGCGCGGCCAGACACCGGACGACGCGACCGCCGAGCCGAACTGGGCCCCCGACGTCGAGCGCGGCACACAGCCCGAGGAGCCCCGGAAGCCCGAGGAGCGCCAGGTAGTTGTAGCGGGTCGAGAAGAGATCCTTGGCCATACCGCCGAACAGCGTCAGCGCCGCCGACGAGGCCAGCGCCACCAGGAGCAGGTACGCGGGAAAGGCCGCGGCCCGGCGCACCCTCGGTCGCCCGAAGGACCGCGCGGAGCCCGCGCCCCGAAGGAGCACCGCCGCGGCGAGCACCGCCATCGATGCGGAGATCACCGTGTAGATTGCATCCGTATGCCCATCGAGCTCCAGCGGCGCGGTTCCGATGGGCCCCACCTTGGCGCCCACGATCGGCAGCAGGTTGTCGCGCCAGAGCCACGACAGGGCAGCCAGCGGCGCCGGCTCGAGGCGCATCTTCGGTGCGTCGGCGCCGAAGTAGTACGGTCCGTGGCGGCCCACCACGCGACCGACGGCGACCAGCGCGCCCATCACCACGAGGAGCAGGCCGCGGCGACGCGCGTAGGTCCAGTCGAGCGCGCGGCCCTCGATCCGTTCGGCCAGGAAGAGCGCCGGAACGCCGTACAGCGTGAACTCTCGATTCAGGTAGAAGACGGCGGTGACCACCCCGGCCACCACCGGACGATCGCGGAGCCAGAAGAGGAGGAGGATCCCCAGAAACGGCTCGATGTTGCAGCCGTGGGCTGCCAATAGCAACTTCGCAACGTAGAGCGAGGGCACCGCCAGCGGCAGCGTCGCGATCCAGGCGCCGGCGCGTCCGATACCCCCTTTGCGGAGCTGCAGGAACGTGAGCACCGTCACCGCGGCATTCATGAGCAGGAGCGGCAGCTTCAGCCCCCACACCGAAGGGCCGAACAGCGCGAAGATCGGCGCCGCGAACCAGGCCTCCAGCGCCAGCAGGTAGGTTTGCCCGTATCCGTAGAAGGGTATCGTGCGGCCGTGGGCGATATCGATGCCCATGACCCCGAAGATGGCCATATCGGAGTCGAAGTGGGCATTGCGAAAGAACACGTGGGGAATGCCCCGAAGGAGCACCAGGAGCAGGAGCGCGGCGATAGAGAGCGCCCCGGCGTGCCTTCGGCCCCAGGCGCGGAGGCTCGCGCCTCCGGAGCGATGGAGCACGCTCATGGGCTCAGCGCTTCACCGCAGAGGCCGCCAGCACCCACCCCAGGGCGAGCTGCTTCACCTGCACTTGCTCGAAGCCGGCCTCGGCCAGCGTACGGCGAAGGCGCGAGCGACTGAACTTCGATGGGTGCAGGTCGCGCCGGCTGAAGCCCTGGCGACGCGCGATGACCTCGAGCACCGTGCGCTCGATGAGGCCCAGGCTGGAGAATCCGTAGTTGGGGGTGGTGAGAAAGAGCCGACCGCCCGGGCGCAAGACCCGCGAGAGCTCGGCGAGCCAGGGCGGCGGATCCTTCACGTGCTCGATGACGTCCATGCTGACCACCAGATCGAAGCTGCCCGTATCGTAGGGCAGCGGCGCATCCGGAACGATGACGTCGGTGCGCACCAGGCGGTCGCCGTAGAGCTCCCGGGCCATGGTCATGGCGCGCGGGTCGACGTCGCAGAGCGAGTAGCGGGCGCCGGCGTCGCGCAGCTCCGCGAGCTCGAAGAACGGTCCGGAGCCCACGTTGAGCACGTCTTTTCCCGGATGCGCGCGCAGGACCCGGGAGAGCTCGCGCACGATGGGCCCGTGGTAAAGGCTCCAGGGAAAGCGCAGCTTGTTCTGGTGATTCGCGAAGTAGTCCACCGCCTCAGGGGTGACTGCGGTGGCTGGGGTGGCGCTCTCGACGCTCATGCCCGGCGCTCGGCGACCACCAGGAACTCCGCTGTTTTCTCCGGCGAGCCGGAGACGTCGAGGGCGGCCTTGGCCAGCGCGTAGGCGAGCGGCGCATAGGCCCGGCGCACGCCGGGAAAGTTGGTCCAGCGGGTGGTGAGCTTCTTGTTCAGCCACCCGGCGAGCGAGGGAATCAGGAACGTCTCGAAGGCCATGGTGGTGGAGGTGCTGAGCACCGGGCGAATGTCCACCACGCGGAGCGGCGACTTCTCCACCGTCTCGCGCCACCCCGCCTCGTCGTAGAGGTGGTGGTGCTTGAAGAACTCGTCGATGCCGTCCTGGAGGAACTTCGCGGCCCCCTCTCCGAAGGCAGCGCGGACCGCACGCACGGTCATGAACTTCGAGGCCCAGTCGCGATTGGGCACGAACAGGAGCGCCTTGCCGCCCGGCACCAGGCTGTCGTGAATCACCGTCAGCGCGGCCTTGATGTCCGGCACGTGCTCGAGCGAGCAATTGGCGATGCAGGTGCGGAAGAACGCGCTCGGGAGCTTGGCGCGGGTGATGTCGGCGAGGACGATCTGCGTGTACGCGCGGCTCGCCTGGGCCCAGCGCCCCTCCTGGCCGTCGATGTCGATGCCCCACACCTCTTCGGCGTCGAAGGCGATGCGTGCGAACAGGCCGTCACCGCAGCCCACATCGAGGATGGGTCCCTCGACCTCACACTTGAGGATCTCTCCCAGGCGGGCTCACTCCTTGATGCACAAGGCGAGCGGGGCGTGGGGAAAGTACTTGGCGAAGTGGTCGTAAGCGAGCTCGGCGCGAGACATGGTATTCGGGTCCGGGAGGTTAGGGGCCGGCACCCTAGCATTGCCGGAAGTCCGCCGCAGCCCCGCTCAGTGCTCGCACTGGCAGTCGAAGCAGCCCCCGCCTTGGGCGCAGGTGCCGCAGGTGCGCTCCACCTCTTCGCGCAGGGCCTCTCGGGCGCGGTGGGCGCGGACGCCGGCGTTGGTGGTGGAGATGCCCTCGGCCTCGGCGAAGCCGGCGAGCGACTGCTCCCCCACCACCACGCCATCGAGCGCCGCCGCGTAGCTGGGCTTGAGGCGTGCTTTTGCGTGCATGACACACGGACACGTGTTCGTGTCCGGCGCGGCCTCGGCGGGTTCGAGCGCGTAGGCCTCGGCGGCGCGCTCCTGGGTCCCACGTCGGCGCGCCTCGTCGATGACCGCGTTGCGGAGCACCCGATAGAACCAGGGCACGAGCTTCTCCGGATCCTCCACCGTTTGCACCTGCGTGACGGCGGTGGCGAGCGCGCTCTGCAGGAGGTCCTCGGCCAGCGAGCGGTCGGGTACCCGCCGGGCGAGGAAGCCCAGGAACTCGTCGCGCCGGACAAGGAGGACGTTCACGGCAGCTTCCGAGGAGATCATCACCCCTCGAATGTGGGTGCGCAAAGGCCCGAAGTCAACGCAGACGATTTTTCGTAAAGTCCGGCGGAGCGCTGCGTCTTCCCCGTATGGACGCATGGCTTGCGCACGGAGCGCACCGCACAATCCGCTTGAGCCCGGGGCAGGCGACCACTATCCACGTCGGGGTCGCTCCGAAAACCGAACCATAGGTGCCTGAAATGTCGCGCGTTCCTTCCCCCCGTTTCGTGCGGTTCGCTTTTTCCGGCCTGCTGGTGCTCTCCGGATGCAGTCGCTCCGGAGCTGGTACCGAGCGTTCGCTGCAAGATCCCGCGAGCACCGCGGCCACCGAGTCGTCGCCGTCCACCAACGTGCCCCAGGCGGCCCGCAGCGCGGAAGCTCCGAGCGCCGCCGTGGCCTCCACGACGGCGCCTGCTGCCACGCCCACCACGCCCACCGCGCGCACCACGCCGGACC
>JABFRG010001199.1 GCA_013141295.1 Polyangiaceae bacterium | reverse complement strand
GGGTGCCGCGGGGGGCGCGCCGTTCACCGAGGGAGAAGCCGGCGTTCGCCCGTTGACGCTCGGGCTCGCGGTCTGCCGCCCGCCCGAGGGCTCCTTCTCGGAGGAGCCCTTGCTCTTGTTGCTGAATGCGCCGGCAGCGAGGACCACACCCACCACCACCACACCCGCGGCGACGGTGGTGACGCCCACGGTGGCCGCCCCGTCGAACTGCTTCACGCGGATGGATGCGATGTCGGCCCAGCGCGCGAAGGGGGTTCCCATGGCGCAGTCGCTCCGCGTGGTGTTCGCCGCGCGGATGACCACACCGGCCTCGGTTCGACACAGCTGAGAGCCCTCGGCTTCGGTCACCTCGCCGTCGGTGCGCGTGAGGGTCACGGTGTCACTCGGATGCACGTGCACGCTCTCGCCGTTCTCGGCCTGGAGGTACAGACTTCCGTCGGCCTCCTCGGCGCCGCGAAGACCCGAGGCGGCGCCGCTCGAGAGGTTGGTGGTGGAAGAGCACCCGGAGAGGGCGAAGAGCGCCGCGGCGACGAGGAACGCGGCAGGAGCAGAAGAAGAAAAGGAAGGTGGAGTCACGTGATACCTGCGGAGTGCACCGAGCATGCCACGCGAAACCTGGCAAAAACGCGGCTTCGCGGGGCACCACACGGCGCTTCGTGAAGGGCCATTCACAGGCCTGCTGGGGACCGCCGTCCGCGCGTAGCACCCGATGCGGCCCTGCGCGCCCATCGTGCTACAACCTCCGCATGCGATTCGTCGGGGGCGTTGTGGTGAGCCTGGTGCTCGGGGCAATGGCCGCATGCGGTACCGTGCAAGCGGTGGCGGTCGACGGCGGCGTCGATGCGGGCGATGCCGAAGCGCCGCGCGACGTGCGCGTGCGGGCCACCTGCATGCTCGACGGCGCCACCTACCGCGAAGGCGATCGAATGCCGGACGACGAGTGCAGCGGCTGCACCTGCAATGAGTATGGACTCCGTGTCTGCCCCGCAAAGAGCTGCGAATGCGAGACCGATGGCGGCGTCTATGGATTCGACGAACCGATGCCGTCGGCCAATCCCTGCGAAGCGTGCCGTTGCGCCGCGTCTCCCACCGCGAACTGCACGCCCATCCCCGGCTGCATCGTCGACGCGGCGGCCGAGTAGTCTCCCAAGGCGCCCAGCCAGGCAGAAGGCGGAAACGGTGGTAGAGAAGGAGGATGGATGAGGCTTCGCTGGCGCGGTACATCCTCGAGACCTTCGACGATGCCCATCAGGTAGCCGCCGAGGGCGTGTCGTTCTTCTTTCGCGGGCCCGACCGCAAGTTTCCCTTCGCCACCATCGTCACCCGCGACAACGACTTCGATCGCGCGTCGAACCTCGATCGCCCGGGCGTATTTCGCCTCAACATCGGCATCGAGAAGGCCACCTTCCTCCAGCTCTTCGGCGCGCCGGCGCTGCGCGGAGCCGATCCATCGGAGACCCCGAGTAGATTCGATCTGGCGGCGCTCGACACGTTCATGCCGCACCCGGCCTACGGCGCCATGTACTGGGCCTGCGTGCTCAACCCGGTCGCGGCAGTAGAGCAAGCGCGGTCGCTACTCGTCGAGGCCTACGCCAAGGCCGCGCCGCGCGCCTGACTCACATCCAGCGTTCGGCCATGAGCAGGCAGTAGCAGCCGGCGAGGAGCGTCCATGCCAGCACCCGCAGCGCGACCTCGACGGGCGAAGCGGTCTTGTCGCCGCTGTAGGAGACGAATCGCCACCCGGGCGGACGCCAGGTGGTGAGCGCCGCCGCCTCGAGGCGCACTTCTCCGGCCGCGGCTTCGCGATAGCCGCTGCCCTCCTGCGGGCGCACGTAGGCCGCGACGCCCAGTACGCCCACCGTCTCGCCAGCTGCCTCCGCGGTGCGGGCCTGCGCTAGCGCCGACGAGGCATCGACGTGCGGTCGTGCGTCCTCCGGGAGCACGATGTCGCCCTGCTCGATGCGAACGGGCAGGTATCCCTCCTTCACCGAGCCCGCGAGCAGCGCCTCCACCGGCGTGGTCTTCGGAGCATCGGCCGGAGCCCGGGTGCGCCGGAGCGCGGGAAGGATGCGCAATACACCGAACATGCCTCGGCCTCCGAGGCCCACCATCCCCAGGCCCCAGCCCAGGCCCAGCGCCACCTGGCCCGCCGCGACAACGCCGACCGCGACCTGGCCGACCGCGATCACGCCGCGCGCCACTTGCCCGAAGGCGATGACGCCGTAGCTGATCTGCCCGAAGGCAATGACGCCCACTGCGTGTTGCCCCACGGCAATGAAGCCCGGCTCGGTGGGGTCGGTGGAGAACCATCGCATCGTCCAAGCGTATGCGGCGAATCCCGAGTCCGCCAGCCTCACCCTCGGGTGAAGGATTTGACGAACGACCGGGGGTGCCGGATCAGCTCGCGGACGTGCTTGGTGGCGTCGACCACCCGGGGGAGCGCGTCGCCCTTGGCGCGCACCGCGTCGGTGAGCCGCGGCCGGTGATCGCGAGCCCAGGTTTCCCAGTGCTCCGAGCGTTCGCGTCCG
The DNA here is from genome assembly GCA_013141295.1 of Polyangiaceae bacterium. Taxonomy (GTDB): domain Bacteria; phylum Myxococcota_A; class Polyangia; order Polyangiales; family Polyangiaceae; genus JABFRG01. The sequence goes on along the minus strand of JABFRG010001199.1, from coordinate 6,772 downwards.
AGCTTCTCGTTCACGGCTTGGCCCGCCATGACGATGCCCAGCAGCAGCTCGTGGCAGTACACGTAGTCGCCGTCGGCCTTCCAGGCATCGGCCCGCTCCCACTCGTGGGCGAGCTCCTCGTGCTGGCCGGTGGCGCCGAGGTAGTGCAGGTACGGCAGGGGCAAACCGCGCGACACCTCGAAGGCCATCTGGCTGTAGCCCCGGGGGTTGAAGTCGATGAGCAAAAAATCGCCGTCGTGCTCGATGAACTCGATCTCGAACATGCCGTGGTAGCCCAGGTCTTTGCAGAGTGCACCCACGTGCTCGCGCAGCGAGGGAAGCACCTCGGTGCCCTCGAAGCACAAGCCGATGCCCAGCTTGCGCGGCCGCTGGAGCACCTTCCGCGAGGCCCGCACCAGCGGCAGCTTGCCCGACCCCTCGGAAAAGCCTGCCAGGCTGTAGATGCCGAAGGCCGCCTTGCGGTGATAGGCCTGCACCATGGGCCACACCACGTCGGGATCGTGCGCGGTGAGCTCCGGCCCGTAGGGGTTTTCCTTCACGAAGGTGCGAAACGACTCCACCAGATCGCCACCCTTGGGGATCTCCGCCGCCTTGGCCCCGCTACGCAGCTGTATCTGCGTCTTGGGCTTGAGGATGACCTCCACGTCGATGCCGGCCACCAGCGCGCGTAGCTCCTCCTCGCCCCGGGGAAACCAGGTAGTAGGCACGGAGACGCCGGTACGCACGCAAGCCTCGCTCAAGCGCTGCTTGTTGAGGATCCGATAGATGCTCTCGAAGGGCGGCAAATACAGGGAGAAATAGCGACTGAGCTCCTCCCGATGCTGCGCGAACAGGAACACCAGCTCGTCGCTCGCGGGATACAGCACGCGCCCTGCCGCCTCGCCCCCGCGCTTGCCCTCTTCCAGGAGCCAGCCGAGAAACGCAGTCGCATCGGCCAGCGGCGGAGCCTTGATGAAGTGCCGGACGTGCCGCGAGGCCGCGGTGCGCACGAAGCGCGACGAGTCCGCCAAGGCCACGTCGATACCCCGTGCGCCGAGGCAGCGGGCCGCCGCCAGGGTTCCGTAGTAGTCACCGAGAAAGAGGAGGGCGCCGCGGGTCTTTGCGTCTTGCATGGGAGCGAATGCAGCATCCCGAATTGCCCTCCGAAAAACAAGACATGGTAGGCTCCACCAGATCCGTGCCCACCGTACCGACATCCTCCCGCCACGAGGTCCCTTCCGTGCAATCCTCGCCTCCCAACGCCACGCCGAGGCTGCTGCAAAGGCCGCTGATCTACGTGGTGGGTGCCGCCGCCGTGTTCTACGCGCTGTTCATCGCGCGCACGAGCTTCTCGGCCCTGGGCGTGCGCTACTTCGTCCTCTTCGAGGACGCGATGATTTCCATGCGCTATGCACGGAACTTCTCGGAGGGCAACGGGCTCAACTGGAACGCCGGTGAGCCGCCGGTCGAGGGCTACACCAACCTGCTCTGGACGCTGTGGATGGCCTCGCTCCACAAGGCCGGCATCACCGAGTCGAAGATCTCCCTGGTGGTGATGCTCACCGGCATCGTGATCCTCTTCGCCCTGGCGGCGGTGGTGCGGCGCCTCTCGATGCTCCTCGGGGCCTCGCCCACGGCGACCATCGCCGCGGTGACCGGAACGCTCTTCTGCTACCCGCTGGTGTTCTGGACCCTGCGCGGCATGGAAGTGGGCGCGGTGTCGCTCATCATCCACCTCATCTTGCTCATGGCCATGGAGATCGAGGACGACTTCTCCTTCGGCAAGGTCTTGCTCATGGGCTTTCTCGGAGCGGCATCGGTGCTGCTCCGCTCCGACTCGGCGCTGGTGGTGGGGGGGCTCGGGCTCTACGCCGCGGTGTTCGCCCCCAAGGGTCGCAAGTTCCTCACCCTCACCACGGTGGGGCTCATGGTGGGCGGTACGGTCATCGCACACACCCTATTTCGCCTCGGGTACTACCACGAGAAGCTCCCCAACACCGCGTACCTGAAGCTCCAGAACATCGGCATCAAGGCCCGGGTGAAGCGCGGGCTCTTCGTGGCCTTCCAGGTCATCGCCTTCCACCTCGCGGTGCCCATCGCCTTCCTGGTGGGTGCTCTCCGGTCGAGCTATCCCGGCGGCGCGCTGGCGCAGGTGTTCAAGGACGCGATGGCCAATGGTCCGCTGCGTCGCCGCTGGCTCTGCGGCGCGTTCGTGCTCCTCCAGGTGATGTACGCCATCTACGTGGGCGGCGACGCCTGGGAGTGGATGCTCTACGCCAACCGCTACATGAGCGCGGCCATGCCGGCGTTCATCCTGCTGGTGGCCACGGCGTTCGCGCACGTGTTCGGCCTCGCGCGCACCGACAAGGTGGTGGCGGCGCGCATCGTGCTCCCGCTCGCATTGGCGCTCATCGGTTGCGGCGCCATCCTGTTCATCCTCAACGGCCTCGCCTTCCGCGCGCCCGAGGTCGGCATCGCGCGCACCATCGTGGTCAGCAAGAAGACCGCCGGCGGCGGAGCGCTCTTCATGCTCATCGGCGTGGTGCTCATCCAGTTCCGGGTGCGCCTCGCCAGCCTCCTCGCGCGCCTCTCCGAAGGCGCCACCCGCTGGAAGGCCGCGCCCATCGCGCTCGCTGCCATCATCTTCTTGCCCGGGCACCTGGAGCCGCTCTCCTACTGGGCTCTTCACAATGCCGCGCAATTCCAGGACGAGGCGCGCTACGCCCGGCTCGGCATTCTCTTGGCGCGGACCACCCCCAAGGACTTCCGCATCGCGGTGGTGGCAGCCGGCGCGACGCCGTACTTCTCCATGCGCCCCACCGAAGACCTCCTGGGCAAGAACGACAAGGTCATCGCCAAGGAGAAGCCGCGCGGCGTGTTCTCGCCGGGCCACGACAAGTGGGACTACCAACACAGTCTGGGCGACCGCAATCCCGACCTCATCGTCGAGCTCGCCGACGTCACGCTGGAAGACGACGCTTACGTGAAGGAGCTGGGCTTCAAGGACATCGGCAACGGCCTGCTCTTCCGCGAGGGCGGCAAACCCTTCCAGGGCGGCCTCGGGCTGCCCTACGACACCGACGCCGAGCTTGCGGCCGCGCTGGACTTCGTCAGCGGTAAAGAGCAGCGCCGGCCGTGAGCGAGAAGAAGAAGACCTCGCACATCGCATCCCTGGACGGTCTGCGTGGCCTGGCCGTCATCCTGGTGCTGATGTTCCACTTCAGCTGGAGCTTCCCGGAGCACACCGGCATCACCGCCACCATCAAGCACTACCTCTGGTCCGGCTGGATGGGCGTCGACATGTTCTTCGTCCTCTCCGGCTACCTCATCACCCGCGGGCTGGTGAAAGATTCCGTGTATTCTACCGGTAAGCGCCTGAAGCTCTTCTGGGCGCGCCGGGCTTTCCGCATCTTTCCGCTCTATTACATCGTGCTCATCGTGGGGGCGGTGGTGTGCCTGGCGCTGGGCCAGCGCGAAGACATCCCGGGCGCCGGCTACTGGTTCTACTTCCAGAACTACACGCTGGCCTTCGACCCCAACGTGCTCCGCTGGACGGCGCACTTCTGGTCGCTCGCCATCGAGGAGCAGTTCTACTTCGTGTGGCCGCTCATCGTGCTGCTCTCGGGCCGCGCGCGGCGCCTCTCGGTGGCGGTGGGGATGTTCGTGTTCTGCGTCGTCTTGCGCACGGTGCTCATGTTCGCCATTCCCAAGCTGCTGCACTGGGACATGGACCAGACCGCCAAGCTGGTTTACCGCGCGACGCCGACTCACATGGACGGCCTCCTGGTGGGCGCCATTCTCGCCATGCTCCACGAGGATCCGGCGCATTCGTGGACGGTGCTGCTGCGGAAAGTCCGCGCCTACACCTTCGGCTTCGGCCTGGTGGTGCTCTTGGCGCTCATGGTCTTCACGCATGGCTTCGGCACCTACGATCGCCGGGTCATTATCGTCGGCTACCCGCTCCTGGCGGTGGTCTTCGGCTCCGCGGTCTCCCTTGCCGCCGACGGCTGCTTTCCCGAAGGCGTGCAGCGGGTGCTCTCGGCGGGCGTGCTGCCGGCCTGCGGCAAGGTCAGCTACGGCATGTACATTTTCCACTGGATTGGACTCATCTTCTTCGTCCACCGGCAGGAAGCGTTCGTCGCGACGCTCGGCACGGGCGCGGCGCTGGCCGTCGGTTTCGGCGTGATCGTAGGCGGAATCCTGCTCACCTACTGCGTGGCCTGGCTCAGTTACCGGTTCGTCGAAGCGCCCTTCCTGAAGATCAAAGATCGCTTCCACGATTGACGCGCCTCGCGCGGCGGTCCAAGTACGAAGCATGCCTTCTCGCTGGCTCGCGCTCGCCCTGGCCCTGGGAACGGTCGCCGTCTCCGCGGCGGCCGGATGCTCTTCGTCGTCCACCTCGAGCCCCAAGCCGAGCGACGCCGGCAGCAGCGGGAACTTCGATCTCGACGGGTTCTCCGGCATCGACGCGGCGGAGATCGACCTCCTGATCCTCCCCAACGAGAGCTTCACCGGCTTCGATGGCCTGCACACCTTCAAGGTGCCGATCTCGGTGTACCGTGCAGACACCGACCTGAAGGTCACGCTCTCCGACTCGAGCGTCGCCGACCTTCGGCCCGCCACCTACGCCGACCCCCAGGCCGACGACGGCAAGTACTACGTGCTCACCGCCAAGAAGGCCGGCGAGGTGACCATCACCGCCACCTCTCGCGGCAAGACCGTGACCTCCAAGCTCACGGTCCAGGCGTACCCGCAGGCTCGCTACACCGCCGGCGAGCGCCGCTATCAAAACGCGTCCGGCGCCGATCCCGCATGCGCCTCGTGCCACCAGAAGGCCGGCGGCGCCGATCACTCGCCCACCGCGCTCTCTTCTGCCACCGATCAAGACATCGCCAGCGTCGTCACCACCGGCGTGAAGACCTCGGGCATCCCCATCACCGCGGTGCAGCATACCTGGACCGTGACGCCCACCGAGCTCGACGGTCTGGTCACCTACCTGCGCTCGCTCCCGCCCCGCGGTTACACCGAGCAGTAGGCTGCGGGCCACGAACAGCTGGCTGGATCGAACCGAGGTCTGGACGGGCTAACGCAACCCCTGCGTGCATGTAGGCATCGGTCCGCAGACGGGAGAGAGAAAGCGTAGCTGCAGCTCACTTTTCCGCGGCGACCGTACGCGATCGAGGGTCTCTCGCTGGAATCCGCCGGACGCGGACGTTGGCACCGCCGTTGCGTAGTGAGTGGGTATGAAGCGCATCGTCCTCGCTGCTGGTTTGGTGCTCCTGTCCAATGCCGCCTGCGGTGGAACGGGCTCGAGCGACCAGAGCACCGCGGCGATTCCCCCCGAGGCGACCGCCGAGCAGGGCGCTGCGTTGCAAAAGCTCTCGGCCGCCACCGGCGAGCGCTGGTCCTTCCGCCAGCACGATCTGTTCGCCACCCCGGCCCACGTCGAAGGCCGGACGGCGAACCTGCTCGCGGGTCGTACCCCCAAGGCCGCGACGCTGGCCTTTCTGGAGACCAACAAGGCGCTCTTCAAGATGACCGCGCCGCAAAGCGAGCTCCAGGAAACCCGCAGCCGCACCGACGCGCTCGCCATGACCCACGTTCGCTTCGAGCAGCGCACCCACGGCCTCCGCGTGCTGGGCGCCGAGCTCATGGCCCACTACGACGCCGATGGCGCGCTGCGGGTCATCGACGCCAACTACGTCGCGGGGCTCGAAGGCATGGACCTCTCGCCCGCGATCACCGCGGCCCAGGCCGAGGAGAAGGCCTTCGCAGAGCTCCGCGCCCGCTCGCAGTCGAAGACCGCCGTCGCCACCGCGCCGGAGCTCGCGGTGTACGCCCCGGGCGACCGCGCCCCCGCGCTGGCCTACCGCCTCACCATCGAGGACACCAACCTCGACTCCCTGACCCGTGTAGAATACACCATCGACGCCAAGTCCGGTATGGTGCTCGAGGCGCTCTCCAACCTGCAGGAGCTCGCAGCCCAGGGCCTGAGCTCCACCGGCAAGACCTTCTCCTTCGAGGCCTCGCAGCAGGGCGCAGGCTACGCGCTCATCGACACCACCCGCGCCACCGGCGGCATTCGCACCTACTCGGCCAACAACGGCCAGAACGCACCCGGCGCGCTGGTCACCTCCACCTCGCTCACCGCCAACTGGGACCGCACCGGCGCCAAGCCGGGTTCCGCCGTCGACGCCCACTACTACGCCGGCAAGGTGTACGACGTGTACAAGGCGAAGCTCGCGCGCAACGGCCTCAACGGCCAGGGCGGCGCCATGATCTCCACCGTGCACTACGGTCAGAACTTCGCCAACGCGTTCTGGACCGGCCAACAGATGGTCTACGGCGACGGCACCGCCGCCACCGCCTCGTTCGCCGCCGCCCTCGACGTGGTGGGCCACGAGTTCACCCACGGCGTCACCCAGAGCGAGTCGAACCTCACCTACCAGAACCAGTCGGGCGCGCTCAACGAGGCGCTCAGCGACATCTTCGGCAACATCATCGAGCACGAGGTGTTCCCCGACGCCACCAAGAACTGGCAAGTGGGCGAGGGCCTCCTGGGCGCGCAGTTTCTCCGCGACATGCAAGACCCGGCCAAGGGTCGCCAGCCCGGCCACATGGCCGAGTTCGTGCGCACGTCGCAGGACAACGGCGGCGTGCACATCAACTCGGGCATCGTGAACAACGCCGCCTTCCTCATGACCATGGGCGGAACCCAGGCGCGCTCCAAGATTCAGGTGCCGCGCGGCATCGGCTGGGAGAGCCTGGCCAAGGTGTTTTACCGGGCCAACAC
>JABFRG010000584.1 GCA_013141295.1 Polyangiaceae bacterium | reverse complement strand
CCGCGTGGCTCGCTTCGAGGACGACGGCCTGGGTCACGGACCTTCGGCGGCAGAGGCTTCGCTCGCGGCGGTGGCCGTCTTCGCGCGCATGCCGTTCGCCGACCTCGCCGTCGTCCTCGAAGCGAGCCACGCGGCCCTCAAGAGCACCCGGGGCGCCGCCGTATCGCTCGCCGGCTTCGACGCCGAGGGCTCGTCGGTGCGCTCGGTCGGCGCGGGCAACGTCACGGTGCGCGTCGTGTCCGCCGCCTCCGATCGTACGGTCCTCTCCCAGCACGGCACGGTGGGTCTGCAGATGCGCAAGCCCGCGATCACGACCACCGATTGGCCGCCGCACGCGCTCATCGTGCTGCATACGGACGGCATCCTGGCTCGCTGGAAGTCCGAAGCGGTGGTTCCGCTGCTGGGCAAGGATCCCTCGCTCGTGGCCGGGCTGATCATGCGCGACTATTGCCGGCACACCGACGATGCGACCGTGGTCGTCATCCGGAGAAGGGGCTAGCCATGGCCGCCGACGTGACCGTGGAAGCAGCGCTGGCCGAGGCCGAGCGAGAGATCGGCCTCCTCCGCGCCGAGCTCGAGGAGACCAACCGGGGCGTCGTCGCCCTGTACGCGGAGCTCGACGTTCAGGCGGAGGACCTCCGGCGCGCGAACGACTTGAAGAGCCGGTTCTTGGCCTACATGAGCCACGAGTTCCGCACGCCCATCAGCTCGCTGCTCAGCATCGCGAGGATCCTCCTCGACGAGCTCGACGGTCCGCTCACCGAAGAACAACGCAAGCAACTGGAGTTCATCCAGAGCACGTCCCTGGAGTTCTCCGACATGGTGAACGATCTCCTCGACCTGGCGAAGGTAGAGGCGGGCCGCATCGACGTTTCGCCGGCCTGGTTCGACATGGTGGACTTGTTCGCCGCGCTACGCGGCATGTTCAAACCGGTGCTGACGAACCCCGAGGTCGTGCTGATCTTCGAAGAACCGGACAGCCTGCCCACCCTCTACAACGACGGGAAGAAGCTGGGGCAGATCCTGCGAAACTTCATCTCCAACGCCCTGAAGTTCACGGTGCGAGGCGAGGTGCGGGTATCGGTGCGGCGAGAAGAGGGCGACATGGTGACGTTCGCGGTCACCGATACCGGTATCGGCATCGCCCCGGAGCTCCACGATTCGGTGTTTCGGGACTACTCGCAGATCGACTCGCCGATCCAAAAGCGGGTTCGCGGTACTGGCCTGGGGCTCTCGCTCAGCAAGCGCCTGGCGGAGCTCCTGGGCGGGAGCGTGAGCTTGCACAGCGAGCCCTCGAAAGGGTCGACGTTCTCGGTGACCGTCCCCCTCCGCAAATCCGAAGCGCGAGTTGCCGATGATTGAACGCCCGAGGCAAGGTGGCAGCGACCTCGAGGTCAGCGTCACCATCGATCGTTCTCGCCACACCGTGCTGGTCGTGGACGACAACCCCGCGACTCGGTACGCGACCGCGCGCGCGCTCCGTGCCGGGGGATTCCGGACCATCGAAGCTGCCAATGGCGCCGACGCCATCGAGCGCTCGCGGGGAGAGGTTTCGGCGCTGGTGCTCGACGTGCACCTGCCCGACATGACCGGCTTCGAGGTCTGTGCGCGCGTCCGCGGCGCGGCGGAGACTTCGGTGCTCCCGATCATCCATCTGTCGGCGACGTACGTCACCAACGAGTATCGCGTGGCAGGGCTCAACGCCGGCGCGGACAGTTACCTGACGCACCCGGCCGACCCGGCGGTCCTCATCGGCAGCGTGCAAGCGCTGATTCGCGCACGGATGGCGGAGGACGGACTGCGGCGGAGCGAGGCCAAGTTCAAGGCCATCTACAACCAGGCCGAGAGCGGCATCGTGCTCATGGATTCGCAGGGCGCCCTGGTGGAGGCGAATCCCGCGATGCTGCGCATGCTCGGGCGGGGCGCCGACGCGGTGGTCGGGCGGCGTCTCTCCGAGTTCGCCGCCCCCGACGAGGCGGCCACCGTCCAGGAGAAGACCGAGCGCGAAGGTGACCTGCTCTGGCGCGACGCGTTCACCCTGATGGACGCCGCGGGAGCGCCCCTCTACCTCGAGTGGGTGATGTCTCCGCACGTGGAGCCCGGGCTGCGCGTGGGTGTGGCCACCAACGTGTCGGAACGACGGCGCCTGGAAGAGGGGCAGAGACACCTGCTCGAGCGGGAGCAGGCGGCGCGCCTGGCAGCCGAGAAGCACAGCCAGACCAAGGACGACTTCATCGCGGTCCTCTCGCACGAGCTTCGCAACCCGCTGAACGCCATCACCATGGGCGTGCACGTTCTCCAGACCCACGGGGTGACGCCGGCCATGGCCCGGGCGCTGGAGATCATCACCCAGAACGTCAAAGCTCAAGCCCGCATCATCTCCGACATCCTGGACGTATCGCGCATCTCGTCGGGAAAGCTCACCTTGTCGCGCGAGATGGTGGACGTCTCGTCGCTCATCGCCAACGCCATCGACGGCATGGGCGCTGCGCTGCGGACCAAGGGGCTGCGCGTGGTCACGGCCATCGAACCGGGCATCACCGCTTGGCTCGACGCGACTCGGTACCAGCAGGTGCTTTGGAACCTTCTCGACAACGGCATCAAGTTCTCCACCCCCGGAAGCGAGCTCCACGTCACCGTCTCCTCCAACGGCAAGACGCTGGTGCTACGGGTGCAGGACTTCGGCAGCGGCATCGAACCCGAGTTCCTGGAGCATGTCTTCGACAAGTTCGCGCAGAGCGGTTCGCCGGGAAATCGCCGTCATGGGGGGCTCGGGATGGGCATGGCCATCGTCAAGCACCTCACGGAGCTGCACGAGGGTGGCGTGACGGTGCGGAGCGAAGGGGCGGGCCATGGCGCGACCGTGGAGGTCACCGTCCCCGTCGACGCGCGCGAGGTGATGGCCATCGAAGTCGACGCCGCGGCCACCACGCCCAGCCCCAGCGGCGCGCTCGCGGGAGCGACCATCCTGGTGGTGGAAGACAACCTCCAGGCGCAGGAGATGCTCCTCATGATCCTGCGCGATCACTCGGCGCAGGTCACTGGCGTGGCCGATTGCGACGCGGCACTCGACGCGCTGGCGGCTCGGCCCCGCGCCATCGACGTGCTGGTGAGCGACATCGGCCTTCCCGGAAGGGACGGCTACGATCTGCTGCGCGAGGTGCGGCGCCGCGAGGCAGAGGAAGGTGCTGCGCGACTCCCGGCGATCGCCTTGACCGCCTTCGGTCGTCCGGAGGATCGCGACGCGGCCAGCGCTGCCGGGTTCGACCTGCATCTGTCGAAGCCCCTGGCGCCGCACGATCTCATCGCGGGCATCACGCGCCTCTTGCCCACGGGCCGCACGACGACGGGATAACGACCGCTTGGCAAATGCCGCAACGGACCTCGGCGGGAGCGGCCAATGAACCGTCGTGCAAACCTTCCGGCGCGGTTTGGTGGGCGGTTTTGGGGGTCGAGTGCTGGGTGTGGTCGTGGCAGGCCTCGGATGGGGCGCCGCGCTGCACCTGCTGGCGCACGATGGGGGGAGCGGCGGCATGGGTCGCGCCGTGCCCCTCGTCACTTTCGTTGCGCTGATGGTGGCGGGCTTCGCTCTGTATCTGTGGGCCGAGCTCTCGCGCGTACCGCGGCCGCTGAGCCGCCCGACGCGGCGCAGCGGCTCGGTGCCGTGCATCCTCCTGCGCACGGTCGGGGAGTACCGCAGCGATCCGGTGGTCATCGACGTGCTCTGAAGAAATTTTGACGTAGGGAAATGTATTCCACGGTCGGCGGCCAACAGGCCGCTCATGAAGATCAAGCGCATCGCCATCGCCGCCCTCGCCTTCGTTGCCTTCGTTGCCATCGCGCCGGGCTGCAAGAGCAAGAAGGACCGCAGCGTCCAGGTGGGCGGCGCCTGTGACGAAGACAGCAACTGCGTCGCCTTCGCCGAGTGCATGACCCTGGAGAACGAGAAGAAGATCTGCACCAAGAGCTGCGTGCCGTCCAACAAGGAGTGCCCCGCGCCGCTCACCTGCGAGAAGGTGTCGCTCACGCAAACGGTGGGCACCAAGAACCTCGGCACCGTCGACGTGTTCCGCTGCGTCCCGCAGTGAGGCTCGAGCTCAGCGCAGGGCTGCGAGGCGCGGCGGAATGGTGCCCTTCGCGAGCGCCTCGGCCTCCGCTTCGGTGAGGAAGATGTCCTCTCCCTCTTCGATGGCGTCGAGCTCGTCGATCTCGTCGAGCTCGCTCCGCGCGTCGTAGAGCGGCCGCGGCAGGAGCGTCGTGGGCGGCGGCGGCGGCGGCGCGTAGCAGGCCGGGAGCTGGCGTTCGTCGCGCTCGCCCGGGAAGCGCAATCGGCGCACCGTCGTGGTGAAGGCGGGCTCGAGGAGATCGGAGAACGAGGTGGTGAGGGAAACGGTTCGGTTCATACCGAGGCGAATTGCGCGACGCATGCCACCGCCGAGGACGAAGGATTTCGCGCGCCTGGTGCGTGAGGCACCTGTCCTGGACAGCCGCAGTCCGTCCCGGGACGGCGAAGTCGATCTTCCGACGCGCCGCCCGGATCCGGCGGCCAGAGTTGGCACGGATTGGCCAACCCGAGTCACTCGAAACGGCGCGCATTTGCTTGTTTTGACACGTCCGATCGGTGGCGCGCCATTTGCTGGGCGGCAGTTATGCGCCATTCCGACTTCCGTGCACTCTTCAAGCTCGCCCTGCTCTCGTCCGCCATCGGGGCCACGGGTTCCGGGCTCGCGTGCGGTGGCGTGGTCGACACCCGAGGCGGAGGGGGCAGCTCGTCGAGCGGCGGAAGCTCGACCTCGTCCACCTCCAGCAGCGGCGGGAGCTCCAGCAGCTCGTCCAGCTCCAGCAGCTCGTCCAGCTCCAGCAGCAGCGGGAGCACCAGCAGCAGCGGGAGCACCAGCTCCAGCAGCGGGGGTGGCTGTGCGACCGGCAACGCGCCCTTGGTGGATACATACTGCTGCCCCGAGGGCACGTCGTGCCCCAACGTGGCGTTCGACGATCCCAAGTCCCCCAAGAAGTGCACCGTCGACTGTCAGCGTCTTTGCGACGCCGTGGCACCGGGCGCGAGCGCATTCTCGTGCAACTGGGTCGATGACAACACCCTCAGCTACTACTGCGGCGCGTGTGGAATCGGTCGCGTGGCGCAGGGCACGCCCGACTGCCCGCTGGGCGAGAGCCTGGGTGAGCGGCTAGCCCGTCAGGCCTACTACGAGCGCGCGAGCGTGTTGGCGTTCGAGCACCTGTTGGCGGCCCTCCGGGCGCACGGGGCCGACGGGCGGCTGGTGGCGCGCGCGCAAAAGGCCGCCGAGGACGAGGCGCGGCACGCGCGGGTGTTTGCAGACCTGGCCGCGCTTCACGGCGCAGCGCCGATGCCCCTCGAGCGCGCCACCGAGGAGCCCACGCTGTTCGCGCTCGCCCTCGAGAACGCCACCGAAGGGTGCGTGCGCGAGACCTTCGGGGCGCTGGTGACCCTCCACCAGGCCGCAAACGCCGAGTCGGCGGAGGTTCGGGCAGCCTTCGCCGCCATTGCCGACGACGAGGCCGAGCACGCCGCGCTCTCCTGGGACCTTCGCGCGTGGTTCGACGAGAAGTTGGCGCCCGGCGAGCGCGCGCGGGTGCACCAGGCCCACCTCCGAGCCGTCGAACGTGCGCGCCACGACGCCGCTGCGCCCAGCGACGCCCTGGGCTCTGCGCTGGGGCTCCCGGCCCCGGCGCGCGCGCTGCACATGCTCGACACCCTGATGCACGCGCTTCAGCAAGCCGCCTGACGCGAAGTATTCCGGCCGCCGGAGAGGGAGATGGGGCACGTCCGTGTGCGCGCCTCAGACGCGCCACCACGACCGCGGGGCGTCGTCGCGGTCGGCCAGGTGCTCCACCAGTAGCGACGCGGCGGTCTCCAGCAGTTGCGAAAGCGGAAACGGCTTGGCCAGCACACGTACGCCGAGGCCTTGCGCTTCCGCGTAGACGTCGTCGGCGGGAAACGCGGTCATGAGGATCACCGGCCCGGCCCAACGCGCGGCGCGCATGCGGCGAATCACCTCGAGGCCGGTCAGACCCGGCATCCGGAGATCGAGCACCATCAGGTCGACGCCGTCGAGAGGCCACGCGTCGACGGCGATGGACGTCAAGGTTTGCACGAGATCGGTACCGGAGATGGCCTCGTCGACCCGGTATCCCTGGACGACGAACCGAGAGACGACGAGATTGCGCATGGCCGCGTCGTCGTCGGCCACGAGCACGCGCGCGCCCCGAACTTCGATATCGAGCGGCGTGGAGTCATCGTCGTCGCGGGGCGACGTTCGTGAAGCGGAATTCATACGGCTGTTCATGTGCGGCCTCCGACGTTCCTCGGTGCATGCGCCATGCCGCGATACGGGCGGTAGCGACGACGAGCGGTTCGCATCTTGCGTGCGGCAGGTATCGAAGGAGCTCGCCATGAATCCATCGTTTCCCTCTCCCACGCTTCCCATCATCGTCGTCGCGGTCGACGTCTACCAGGAGGCCGCGTTCCTGGTTCGCCAGGCCATCACCATCGGACGGCGGATGGGCGGCGCGCACGTCACGCTCACCCATGCGGTCGCGCCCATGCGCTTCATTCCCACCGGCGAGAGCGGCCTATCGTTCGTCGACGAGGAGCTGCGCGAGGCACAAGAGATGCTGTACGAGCTCGCCGAAACTACCGTGCCTCCCGAAATCTATCTTCATGTCCAGGTAATGGTCGGGAGCCCGGTAGATGCTATTTCCGAAGCATGCGCGTCCTTGGGATCGTCCTTGCTGATCGTCGGAACGCCGCGCCCGCGCTTGCGCATCCTGCGGTCGGTCTCCGAACGACTGGTGCGACGCGCTCCGTGCTCGGTGCTCGCTATCTCGCCGCGGGCCGCTGCGGCGCCGGTGGGCAACACCGTCGAGCGTCGGCAGGAAGTCGTCGAGGCCTATCCATGGTAGCGCCTCCGGTGGGTCATTCTGGGCCGGTGGGTACGGTTGACCGGGTCGCCCCCCTGCAGCGGAGGCTCCCGTGAGCGATCGGCCGCAGGACACTCCGTCGCAGCGGGTGGTCATGATGCTCGGCCCGCAGTCCCAGTTTCCGTCGTCGCACGCGGTGACTGCCGCGGTGGCGGAGCCCAACATCGAGGTGCTGGATCGCCTGGTGAACCAGCACGCAACGGTCCTGGCGCTGCTCCTCACGGCCGCCTTCATCGTGGGCGACTACGTGACGACCATCGAGATCACGTTCACGCTCATGTACGTGGTGCCGGTGTGGATCGCCGCGTGGTATCGCGGCCGCGCCCTGGGCATCGCCATCGCGACACTGTGCGTCGCAGGCGCCCTGGCCGGAGAGCTCTCCGCACGCATGGCCCACGGCTGGCCGCTGCATCCGTTTCGCATGCTCTGGAATCACGGCGGTTCGCTGAGCTTGTTCTGCCTGGTGGTGGTGCTGGTGGTTCGCATCCGCGCCTACGTCGACGAGGAAGCCCGAAAGCGGCGCCTGACCCTGGAGCAGCTGCGGCAAGCGGAGCGTCTCGGTGTGGTGGGCACGTTGGGTGCCGGGTTGGCCCACGAGCTCGGCACGCCCCTCAACGTCATCCTGGGCCACGCCGAGCTGATCCACACGGAGCACACCACGCCCGCGATGATCCACGCGTCCTCCCGGGCGATCATCGGGCAGGCCCAGAAGATGACCAGCATCATCCGGGGCTTGCTGGACTTCGCGCGGCGGCCCACCACGACCCGCGCGAGTGTGCCGGTGGCCGAGCTGGCGCGCGACGCCGCCAATCTGATCCGTCCGATGGCACGCAAAGCCGGCGTGGAGATCCGCGTCGACGACGCGCCGGGCGACGCGCCCACGGTGCGCGCCAATCGCACAGAGCTCGAGCAAGTGCTGGTCAACCTCATGATGAACGGGATTCAGGCCATGCCCAGCGGAGGCACGCTGGTGGTGCGGAGCGGCACCGTCTCCGCAGCACCGTCGAGCGCGTTCGTGGAGGTGGTGGACACCGGCGTGGGCATCGCGCCCGACACGCTTCCGCAGGTGTTCGATCCCTTCTTCACCACCAAAGAGGTGGGCGCGGGCACCGGGCTCGGGCTCTCCGTGAGCTACGGCATCGTGGCCGACCATGGGGGCCAGATCGAAGTGGAGACCGAGGTCGGCGCCGGCACGCGCTTCTCGGTCATCTTGCCGATCTCGGCTCCGGCATAGTTGCTATTCGGGGGTCGCGCCCCAGCGCTGGAGCATGCGGTGGAGCGTCTTTCGCTCGACGTTCAAGATGCGAGCGGCCGCGCTCTTGTTTCCGCCGACCGAATCGAAGATGCGGGTGACATAGCGGCGCTCCATCTCTTCGAGCGTCAAAAGCTCCATCGGATCGTCGCTATTGAGGACGATCTGCGCGCTCCGGTGACTGCGCACCTTCTCCGGCAGGTCGGCCACGGCAATCTCGCTTTCCATGGCCAGCGCCACCGCGCGCTCGATGCTGTTCTCGAGCTCGCGGACGTTGCCGGGCCACGGATAGGTGACCATACGCTGCGCCGCCGACGCCGCGAACCCCACGATGGGCTTGTTCACGCGGGCGGTGATGCGTGCGAGAAAGTGCTGGGCGAGCAGCATGAGATCGCTGCCGCGGGCGCGCAGGGGAGGCAGCGGAACCTGGATGACGTTGATGCGAAAGTACAGGTCCTCGCGGAACGTGCGCGCTTCCACCATGGCTTCGAGATCGCGATTGGTGGCGGTGATGAGCCGCGCGTCGAAGGCGACCTCGGCGGCGGCTCCCACCGGGCGCACCTTCCGCTCTTGAAGGGCCCGCAACAGCTTGGGCTGCAGACCGATGGGCAGCTCGCCGATCTCGTCGAGGAAGATGGTGCCGCCCTGGGCCGCGACGAACAGCCCATCCTTGGACGACTTGGCGTCGGTGAACGCGCCGCGCGCGTGGCCGAATAGCTCGCTCTCGAGCAGCGCCTCGGGCATGGCCGCGCAGTTGACGGCGACGAAGGGGCCTTTGGCGTGCGGGCCTTTGCGATGTAGCGCGCGAGCCACCAGCTCCTTCCCGGTGCCGCTCTCCCCGGTCACCAGCACCGGGACGTCGGAGTCGGCGATGCGCTCCAGCATCCGGTAGAGCTCGGTCATCGGCGGACTTCCGCCGACCAGCTCGCCCCACGACTGGACGTCCGCCACCACCTGGCGGAGCCGCACCACCTCGTCCTTGAGCCGCGCCAGCGTCGCGCCACGTTCGATGGCGAGGACCAGCTGCTCGAGCTCGAACGGCTTCGGCAAAAAATCGTAGGCCCCGGCGCGAATCGCCGCGATGGCGCTGTCCAGCGAGCCGAACGCCGTGACGAGGATCACCGGAAGGTTCGGCCTCGCTTCC
>JABFRG010000519.1 GCA_013141295.1 Polyangiaceae bacterium | reverse complement strand
CATGATGGAGCACGCGCTGAGGCACGACATGTGGTCGTGGGGCGCGGGAATGTCCGGGGGAAAGTCGAGCTTGGGTGCGGGCCCGGCGTCACTCACCGGCGCGGGCGTGCCGGCGTCGGCCGCAGCCACCGGCGTCGACGGAGCTGCCGTGGGCGCGGCGGTCGCGGTCGTGGCCGGCAAGCTCTCCAGGATCTCCCACCGGCCGGAGTAGAACTGGCAGGCGCCACCGGCCACCACCACCACGGTGTTCTGGATCTTCTCGAAGGTGCCCGAGCACGGCTCCTGCTTCTTCTCCGTCGTGAGCTCGAAGGCGCACGACGTGGCGTCGCACTTGAGGGACGAGAACGTTCGCGCTGCCACCACCGAACGGCCCAAACCGGCGCTGGCGGAAGCCGATGCCGAGCCCGAGGTGGTGGCGCCGTGGGCGTTGGGGTCGGTGAAAAGCGTGGAGAATGCACCCATGTCGACGGAGCCTTCGAGGCGCACCACCGTGAGCACCATGCCGCCGCGTGCGATGCTCAGCTCCGCCCGCAGGTGCGGTGGCAGATCTGCGGAGCGCGCATACGAACCCACCATCTCGCTGGGGATCTCGCGCTTCTTGCAGCCCATGGCCGCAATGCAGAGGGCGAGCGCGAAAACCGGCGTGCGAAGGCTTCGAAGCTTCATGCGAAGCGAGAGCCTACCAGAATCAGAAGCGGATGGCCGTGGTGGGGGCGGTGCGCTCCGCAGCGCGCGGTTCGGTGAAGAACAGGATGAGGCTCACCGCCGCAGCAGCGCCCGCGACCACGAAGGCCCCGGTGCTGACCCAACCCAGCGTGCGACCCGAGGAGAGTGCGTCCAGGCCGTCTTGCGAGCACAGGCCGCCGTTGCAGTTGGCGTCGACGTCGGACTTCTTGCCGAGGGCGAGGATGCCCAAAACGGTCCCGGTGCCCACCGCGACCACCGCCAGACCCCCGGTGGCGTAGGTGGCGATGCGTCGGGGCGTGATGCCGGTGCTCACCGGTTTCGGCGGCGGCTTCGGCGCGTCGTCCGCGACCTTCGGGGTCTCGAGCTCGATGCGCTCCGTCTTGCCGATGGCGAGCGTGACGGTTCGCGTCGAGGGATCGCCGACCGGTGGAGTCCACTCGATGACGTACTCGCCGGGATCGAGCTCCACCGGCGTGCCGTCGGGGGTCATCACGGTGCCGTTGCGTTTCACGATGCCGCCCGGCTGCGTGCCTTCTCTGAGCGCGACGGCCAGCGTGGGAATGTCGCGCACCAGCGTGTCGCGTTGGAGCACCGCGATGCGCTCGCGGGCGCTCTGTTTTGCGCGCTCCTCCGGCGAGAGCTTGCCCACGCCGGTGAGGTACGCGACGTAGTGCGTCTTGGCCAAGACGAGCTTGCCCCAATTGTACTCGCACTCGGCCAGCGTGAAGAGCGCGCCCAGCTGCGGGTCGAGCTGATAGCTCTCGGCGAACACCGGGCAGGCCTCGGCGTAGCGGCCTGCCTTCATGGCATTCAACGCTTCGTCGAACTTGCGATCGGCCTCGCTGACCGGGGCTGCAGGCCCCGGCGGCTTGGCCAGCGCGACGCTGCTGGTCGCGAGGACCAGCGCCGTCGCCAGCGCGGAAAGAGCGGGGAGCGATCTCATGGCAGGCCTTTCAGCTGGGTCGGGTGCGACGCGCACTGGGCGGCGCCCAGCGGGACGTTGCACATGGCCTCGTCGCCGTCGCCGGGCGCGTGCCCGAGCCGACCGTCGGTGTTGGCGCCCCAGGTGTACACGGTGCCGTCTTCTTTTCGGGCGAACACCATGTCGCCGCCGATGGCGAACTCGGCCACCGCGGTGAGGTCCTTCACCTGGCGGGCGTCGGAGCGACACGGTTGACTGGCCTCGCAGGCGATGCCCCCGGCGGGGGGAGCGCCGAACGTGCCGTCGCCGATGGTGCCCCAGATGTTGCGCCCCCAGCACCAGGGCGTGCCCTGATCGTCCACCGCGCAGGCCACCGTGTGGCCCACCGAGAGCTTACGAATCGGCCGCGGGACCACGCTCACCCGCTCCGGCGTCGGGTGCTCCAGCGTATCGGGGGCCTTGCCGTTGCCGAGGCCGGCCCAGCCCTGGTGGCCGAAGGCTCGCCAACCGCCTGCATCATGCACGTATGTGGACTGGTAGCCGGCGCCCACGTCGTCGATGGCCTCGAGCGCGGGCACCTGCGTGGGCGTGGAGCGATAGGGGACCATGGTCACCGGCTCCAGCGGGTCGGCCCCGGCCGGACGCCCGAGGGCCCCGCGGGCGCTCATTCCCCAGCACTGCACGGTGCCGTCGGTCTTGAGGGCACAGGCGTGGGGGCTGAGGGCGCTCGTAACCTTGCGCACACCGGCGCTGAGCGCCGGGACGATCTGCGGTGCCGCACGGAAGCCGTTGGGACCGCCGAGGGGCAATCCATCGCCGAGGTAGCCGTAGCCGTTGCTGCCCCACGAGTACACCGCGCCGGTGCGGGTGACCGCGTAAAAGGTCTGGTCGGCGTGGCCGAGATCGGCGATGGGCGGTAGGTCGGGGACCTTGGTGGGCACCGGGTTGCAAGCCACCGCTGCTGCCGGGAGCACCGTGCACGAGGGATCGCCGGCGCGCCCCAGCTGGCCGAGATCGTTGCGGCCCCAGCACCAGACCGTTCCGTCGCTCTTGAGGGCGCAGATGCTCTCGTTCGCCGCGGCGAGCTGCGTGGCGCCCGTGAGGCCGGCCACGACCTGGGGCGCGATGCGGCACTTGGAGGTGCCGCAGGTCCCCGTGACCTCGGCCACCGGAACCCCGAGCTGGCCGAGCGCGCCGACACCCCAGCACGCCACCGTCCCTGCGGTCAGCAGAGCGCACCCGAAGTTGCCGCCGGAGGCCAGCCCCTTGACCTCGTTGCCGCACTTGCGAGCCGCGCAGCTGTAGCCGGTGCCGCACGCTTTCCCACACGCACCGCAGTTCCGCGGATCCGTCTCCAGGTCGACGCAAGAGCCGAAACAGCTGGTTTTCTCGCAGCCGGGCACCGGCGGACCGGTGTCGGGGCCGGCTTCCGCGTCGGTGCGCAGGCTGTAGTCACCGTCGAGGCCGGCGATGACCGGGCATGCAGGAAGTGCGGCGATGGCCAGCAGGCCCGCGGCTACCAAGAGGGATGAAAAAGTCCGTCGCAAGTTGGCGCTCGGCCGGCCCACGGACCGGCGCTCCTCTCTTTCTATTCTAGCACGATCCCGTGCTACGGTTTGTTCATGCGCGGAGCGCGGCAGTCACCTTGGCCGACGCAAGCGGCAGCCCCGGACAAGCCGGTCTCGGTGTTCGGGCGCTACGCCGTGTATGGCGCCATCGCGTCCGGCGGTATGGCCACCGTGCACGTGGGGCGCATCTTCGGCGAGGCGGGCTTCACCCGCACCGTGGCCATCAAGCGCATGCACCCGCACCTGGCTGGGCAGCCGGAGTTCGTGGCCATGTTCGTGGACGAGGCGCGGCTGGCGGCGCGCATCCGTCACCCCAACGTCGTCCCCACGCTCGACGTGGGCGCCCACGAGGACGAGCTCTTCCTGGTCATGGAGTACGTGGACGGCGTGCCCCTGAGCGCGCTCCACAAGGCAGCCCGCGAGAGTGGCACCCTGGCGCCGCCGGAGGTGGCTGCCAGCATCATCGTGGGGCTCCTGCGGGGCCTCGACGCCGCCCACGAGGCGCGCGGTGACGACGGGCTTCCGCTGGGCATCGTGCACCGCGACGTCTCGCCGCAGAACGTGCTCGTGGGCACCGACGGCGTGGCGCGGGTGCTCGACTTCGGCGTCGCCAAGGCGCTGAGTCAGGTGCATATTACACAGAATAGCCAGCTCAAGGGCAAGCTCGCCTACATGGCGCCGGAGCAGGTGCGAGGCGAGGGATTCGATCGCCGGGCCGACGTGTTCGGTGCCGCGGTGGTGTTCTGGGAAACCCTCTGCGGCACCAAGTTGTTCCGCGCTGCCAACGAGGCGGCGGTGGTGCAGGCGGTGCAGTACCAGCCGATCCCCTTTCCGAGCGACGTCAACGGCGCGGTACCGCCGGCGCTCGACGCGGCGATCATGCGCGGCCTCGATCGCGACCCCGAACGGCGTTTCGCCACCGCCGGCGAGATGGCCGACGCCATCGAGCACGCGATCCCGCTGGCTTCGGCTCGCTTCGTCGGGGAGTGGGTTCGTTCGCTGGGCGGCGTGGGCATTCGCACCCGCGCGCAGCTGGTGGCCGACGCCGAGAGTCGCTCGACCGTCGAGCAGATCACCCACTCCCAGGTGCAGAAGCGCGCGCCGGTGGCCGAGGCTCGTCCGGCTCCGGAAGACACCAAGTGGCGTTACATCGCCGTTGCGTGCATGGCCCTCGGCGGCGCCATCGCGTTGGGCTTCGCCGGCTACATTCTCCACGCGCGCAGCAAGCAGGCAGTCTCGGCTCCGGCCGACGACGCGGTGGAAACGAAGCACCCCGCGGCTACCGCGAGCGCAGCGCAGACCGCCGCAGCGGCTCTCCCCACCGTCGCGCCGACGAGCACGGCCGCGGTCGCCGCGGACATCGAGCTCCCCGACTCACCGCCCGACCCCCACGTGGGCGCCGGCGTTGCTGCAGCGCCGAAGCTGGGTGGCCCCGTCTCCACGGTACGCGGCGGGCCGGCCGTCGCGCCCAAGCCGACGGCTACCGGCGGCGGCGACGACCTCTACTCCCGCCACTGACTACTGCGTGTTCTGTTCCACCAGGGTGCGCACCTCGAAGCCGTCCTTCTTGAATGCGTCGATGACCGCCTGGTGGCTCGCGGTGGCGTGAACGCCCCACTCCCAGCCGTCGTCGCCCCCATCGGGAATGAGCGCATCGACGTCTTCCGCAGCGAACGCCTCGAGGCCGTCCAGGACCTCTTCCACCAGCGGGTCCACGTCCTCGTCCTCGGGGATGGTCTCGAAGAGGGTGTTCTCGAAGAGTGCATCATGCACGTAAACCGTGCGCGCGCCGAAGGCCTTCACCGCCTCCGGTGAGATGTCCAGATCCGGAAACGCCTCCGCGAAAGCGCTCACCGAAGCGACGTAGACCACGCGGGCGGGGGACTCGGGTTCCGAAGAAGTCGCCATAGTCTTCGCTGAACTACCAGGAAGGGCCACGCAATCCAAGGCTCCCGAGAGCGCCGTGTTATGCAGGCGACATGGATCAGACCCCGTCGCTCTTGGAGGCCTTTCGCGAGGACCCGTTCTTCATCCTCCTCAGCGTCGTTTTCGGGCTGGCGGCGCTGGTCATCGGGGCGCTCGCGCTGCTCCTTCGGAGCACGTCGAGAGGGATCGGGGCGGCGGCCCTCCTCGTCGCTCTCTGTGCGTTGGGCGCCGGATCGTTCGGAATGCTTCGCGATAGAGGGCATGCCAATGTCGCCGCGACGGCGCCGGGGCTCACCGCGCAAGACAGCGCGCGCGTCATCGAGAGCGGCCACGCCGCCGCCCAGTACAATCTCTTCGTGGGACTGGTGGCGGCGCTACCCGGTGGCGTGCTCGGTCTGCTCGCGATCGTGCTCGGACGTCGCCGCTCGTCGCAGGCCGTCTGACGGGACCCGCCGAGGCGCCGAAGCTACCGGAGCTTGGTGGCGGCCACCGTGAGGGCGTAGCGCTTCTTGCCCTGCGCGTCGTCGATGCTGGCCACCACCGCCGGCTTGTTCGGCGCTACCAGCGCCTGGCCCACCGCGCTCATCTTGTGAATGCCGCTGCTCTCGCCGGAGCTCACCTCGAGTGCGCTGTCGAGGAGCAGATCGTCGCCCACCAGCGCATAGGTGGCCTTGATCTTGAGCCCCACGTCCATGCGCGGCGTGCCGGCAGAGCTCAGGGGCACGTTGGCGCCGGAGACGATCTCGCCGCGTCGTCCCTCTTCCAGCGTCATCGAGTAGGTTCCGTCGGCGCCGTTGGTCTCACCCGCGGCGCCGCCGCTGACGGTGAAGTTCAGGCGGTACATGTGGCGCGGTGCGTTCGGGTTCGGAAAGGCGGTGGCGGGGCCGTGCGAGGTCGAGACCGCCGGCGCCGGACGCGGGCTGGCGCAGGCGAGGAACGAAAACGCGACGAAGGCAGGGACGAATGCGCGTGCATGATGCATGTAATGAGGCTCGCTTTCTTGTCCCGACTTCAGCAAGCGTCGTGCCGCACGCGTTTCTCCGGGATTCGCCCGTTGCAAAAGGCGCTCGTCGCCGAACTGGCAGCGCCTTCGCGCGGCGCTCGACGTTCTGTCAATGCGCGCGGGGGCTTGGTGTAGCGTGGAGCGATGACGATCAGCTGGCGCAGGGCAGTGTGGGCGGCGAGCGTGGGTGCCATGCTGCTCGGGTGCCCGCCGGCAACCAAGCGGGAGAAGCCGCCCAGTACCGAGTGCTCCAAGTTCGGCGAGACCTGCGAGTTCAGCCCGGGCAAGCTCGGCACCTGCGTGACCCGGGAAGGATGCACGCAGGGCAATTGCTTCATCTGCCAGTCGCAGCACTGAGCGGCGACGGGCTACTTCTTCTTGGCGCGCATGCGGTTGTTCTTGGGGAGGTGCTCCACCTCGGCCAAGCCCAGCGCTTCCAGCACCGGCGGCAGATACACACCGAAGCGTCCGCGCAGGCCCTTCTTGAGGCCGTACCAACCGCCCACCGGGTTGCTCTTGGCGCGACCCCAGGCCTCCACCGTGCCCTCCGCCGCGGGCTTCTGCTCGTCGGCGCCGCCCAGTGGCATCCAGTCGCCGTGGGCCACCAGCATGGAGTGGAGATCACGGATGCACGAGAGCGCGTAGCGAAGCTGGGTCTTGCCCACTTGCACCACCAGCGCCGGGGGATCGGCGATCTCGTCACGATAGGCTTCGAAGGCCGAGGTGCCGGGCGGCGTGGTGAGCTTCCACGGTGAGTCCTTGGTGCCGCCGCTCGACTTGCTCGGTTTGCTCGCGGCGGGCTTCGCAGCCTTCTTGGCGGGTGCAGCTTTGGTCTTGGCGGCGGTCTTCTTGGTGGTGGCCATGGGCTCTCCTCGCTGGCGAGCGTATGCGGCCCCGAAACCGCCCGCGCGAGAAAACGCTAGGGGGTGCGGGGCACCGCGCGGGAACGGGAGATGCGCTCAGCGCGGTTGCGTGTGACCGCTCCACCGCAGCAGCCGGCAGGTGGCGGCGCGGGCCTCGCACCAGGGCCAGAGGAGCTGCGCCGCGAGACGCGGAGGCTGGACCCCATCGGCCAGGCCGAGGGTCGCGGGCTCGTTCGGGCGCGGGGGATTGCGGGTGCCGAAGAGCAGGTCCCACACGATGAAGGTGGAGCCGTAGTTGGAATTGGCGTCTGCCAGATTCGTTGCATGATGCATGCGATGCAGCGTCGGCGTGGAGAAGATCCAGTCGAGGGGCCCGAGCCGCAGCTCCACGTTGGCGTGTTGCAGCGCCGCCACGGTGCCGCGGAAGGCCGCCACCAGGACCAGCTCGGTGCCGCCGAGGCCCAGCGCGAGTGGCACCAGCGCATCGGGAACGAGGTTCCAGAGCAGGTTCACCGGGTGGAGCCGGATGCCGTTGAGCCCGTAGATGCGCTCGGGCGCGTGGTGCGCCGCATGAAAGCGGAAGAGCCAGGCGCTCTCGTGGGACTTCCGGTGAATGACGTACTTCACCAGATCCGATGCGGCGAGACCGAGGAGCGCCAGCGCCCAGGTGCCGAGACCCGTGCGCCGCGACCAGGCGAGCGTCGGCCAGGCTGCGTGGAGGGCGAGGACGCCGGCGGCCACTGCGCCTTCGGCCACACCCCGGGCGATCGGCTGCATCACCGCGCCGATGCCCAGATAGGCCACGTCTTGCGGCAGGTCGCCGGCGCGCACGTTCCATTCCCGTCGGTACGGCATGAGGCGCTCGAGCCCCGTCACCACCACCAGCGCGGTCAGGATGACCAAGGTGACGGCGACGCCGCCGCCCACGCCGTGGCCGAGTAGCACGCGCGCGAGAAGCACCGATCCGGCGAGCATCAGCGGGTACAGCACGCGCGAGAGCGCGGCCCGCAGCCAACTTCGGGGATGCATGGGGCTACTTGCAGGTATTGCCGCCGCAAGATGCGCCGTCGCGCTTGCGGACGTAGCCGATGACGTTGCCGCGCGCGTCTAGCTCGATGTCGCAGCACGCGCGCACCGCGCCCTCGAGCATCGCGCGGGCCCGCTGCACCCGCGATTTGGCGCCGGAGATGGACAGGCCCGCATGCGCTGCATATTCGCGCTGGGAGAGGCCACGGAGCTCCACCTGCTCCAGCGCGTCCGCATACTCGGCCGGCAGGAGGGGCAGCATCGGCCGCAGCCACTGGGCCGCGATTCCGTTGATGTTGTCGTTGCCGTCGTCGTCGTCCGGGGCCGGCGGCTCCTCCACCAGCGATTCGGTGGGCCGTTCCCGACGCTTGTGGTCCACCACCACGCTGCGCGCGATGCGAAAGGCCCAGCCCGCAACGCGCTCTTCGTCACGCAGATCGGCGGCGCGCTCGTGCATGCGGAGGAACACGTCCTGCACCAGATCGTCCACCTGGTCGCGCGGCACGCGTCGGCCGACGAACCGGCGAATGCCGTCCCGAAGCGCCACGTGCGCCGGCGCTGCGGGGTCGCCATCGGTGCTCACCCGAGAAAGCATACGACTCCCTGCCGCGGGGCTCGAAGGTTCCATGTTCATCGTCGAAAAAGACGCAAAGCCCGGTCGGCGGACGCAGGAAATCCGCCCGGCTGCGGCGAATTTCCTACTTCGAGGGCTTGGCGGTGGGCGCGGGAACCGGCTTCGCGCTCCCGGTGGGCGCTCCGCTGGGCTTGGCGGTCGGGCGCGCAGTGGGGAGCGCACCCGGCTTCTTCACGGTGCTCGTGGCGGTGGGCGCTGCGGTCATGGTGGGAACCGGCGTGGGAACGGGTGGGGCGGTGACCGACACCACCGGCCGCGGCGTGACCGGGGGCGGCGGCGTGTCGTCCATCTCCTGCGTGTACCAGTAGATGCCGACGCCCACGCCGATGGCCGTGAGAATGCCCGCCACCAGGAAGAAGATCTTCCAGAACGAGTAGGGCGCCTTGCCCACCACCTCGCCGGTCTGGCCGTTCACCAGGAAGCGATACGTCTTCTGGTTGTAGCGATAGGCGGCGATCCAGATGGGCAAGAGCACGTGCTTGAAGGTCACGCGCGTGAAGTTGTTCTGCACCATCAGCGAGCGGTGCGTGTCGCCACCCACGTCGCCGGAGCAGCGACCCTGCTGCACCTGCGCCATCTTCTGCTGGCCCATGCCCCAGGCGGGCATCAGCTCCACCGCGTAGGCTTCGGCGCGCCACCCTGCGAGATAGTGCGGCGCGTAGGGAATGAGCTCCTGGGTGTTGAAGGTCGAGAACTGGCTCACCAGGTCTTCGGGCAAGCCCTTGCCGGCGCAGA
>JABFRG010000182.1 GCA_013141295.1 Polyangiaceae bacterium | reverse complement strand
AACCACGCCGGTCGCTACGAAGACGGCAAGATCCCTGACCCGCTACCCGCACCCAAGTCGCGACTGCGGAGAGTCAAGTGATCGATCCTGCTATGCATTGTCCCGTCGGAGAAGAGCCACACCCATCCAGTTTGCATTCGCCGACGACGGCCGCATTCTCGTTCTGACCCGCGACGGCAAGATCCACCGATTGGGGGCGGACGGGTCGCCGGGGGAGAGCTTGCTGGTCACGAGCCCCGCCACCGACGACGCGAACCACGGAGCCAAGTTCCCAGGGTTCGCGCCGGCGCTCGGAGGCCTGCTGATCACCGATCCGCCGAAGGGGCAAGTGCATCGTGTCACGACCAACCCGCTGCGCATCCAGCGTTCGTTCGCCGTCCCGGGTAGCCCCACCAAGATCGCGAGCAGCGTGTTCGAGGAGCACGAGCACTGACGTCGGCGCCGAAGGACGGGCGCGCTCCTCGCGGAGTGCGCCCGCTTGCGCGTCGAAGGCTCGCGCCCCCACTCACCCGCGCGAGATCTTCTTCTCCACGAAGATGACGTGCTTGCGAGCGATTGGGTCGTACTTTTTGATCTCGAGCTTGCCGGCCATCGTTCGCTTGTTCTTGGTGGTCACGTAGGCGTAGCCAGTGCCAGCGGTCGACACGAGCTGGATGATATCGCGCATGAAACGGTCTCCTTGCTTTCAGGGTGAGGGATGCACGAGTCGTGCATCAGGTTGATGGGCCGCCGCACGAGTGTGCGTGCTCCTCGTCGCGGAGCATCCCGGCGGCAGCGGTCTCGACGTCTTCGTAGGTGACGGCGTCGATCGCCTTGTGGACCTTGAAGCGTCGAGGCGTCCCCGAGCCCATGATCGCCACCACCGTCTCGAGCGGCGGGCAGCCGGGCTCCGTGCATCGAAGCTCGGTGGTGAGCACCACCGCGTCGTCCGGCAGTGCGAGGGCGCTGCGCGCCCACTCCTTGATGGCGCGAACTTGAGCGGCTCGTTCCGGGGGAGCGGCATCCTGACGAAGCATACGGCAATTCTACTGCACTTTATTTGCTGTTGCAACTCAATTGCGTTAACGGTATCGCTCGTTCATGACCGCGAACAAGCTCCCTGTCACCGTCCTTTCCGGCTTTCTCGGCGCCGGGAAAACCACGCTCCTCAACCACGTTCTGAACAATCGCGAGGGGCTGCGGGTGGCGGTCATCGTCAACGATATGAGCGAAGTGAACGTCGACGCGCAGCTGGTGAAGACCGGGGGGGCCGAGCTGCATCGCGTCGACGAGAAGCTCGTGGAGATGCAGAATGGCTGCATATGCTGCACCCTTCGCGAAGACTTGCTCGTCGAGATCGGCAAGCTCGCCAAGGAGAATCGATTCGACTACCTGCTCGTCGAGTCGACGGGGATCTCCGAGCCCTTGCCGGTCGCGGAGACGTTCACGTTTCCGGACGCCGAGACCAACGCGAGTCTGTCCGACGTCGCTAGGCTCGATACGCTCGTCACGGTGGTCGACGCGCAGGCCTTTCTCGCCGACTGGCAGAGCGAGGACGACCTGCGGGCGCGCAAAGCGGCGCTGAGCGAGGACGACCATCGGACCGTTGCCGATTTGCTCGTTGAGCAGGTCGAGTTTGCGAACGTCATCGTCGTCAACAAGTCCGACCTCGTCGAGCCGCTGGCCCTCGACCAGCTGCGCGCCATGCTTCGGCACATCAATCCGGAGGCCAGGGTCCTGGTCGCCGAGCGCGGCCGGGTTGCGCCGAGTGCGATCTTGAACACAGGACTGTTCGACTTCGAGAAGGCCGCTCAGGCCCCCGGTTGGATGAAGGAGCTCCGCGGTGAGCACACACCCGAGACCGAAGTGTACGGCATCTCGAGCTTCGTTTACCGGGCCCGCCGCCCGTTTCATCCGCAGCGCTTCTGGGACTTTCTTCATTCCGGATGGGACGGTGTGCTCCGCTCCAAGGGCTTCTTCTGGCTCGCCACGCGCATGGGAATCACGGGTTCATGGTCGCAGGCCGGAGGCTCGGCGTCGGCGGAGGCAGCCGGCATGTGGTACGCAGCACTACCTCGTTCCGAGTGGCCCGAAGAAGCATGCGCGCAGATCGATGCGGATTGGGAGGAGCCCTGGGGCGACCGTCGCCAAGAGCTCGTCTTCATCGGTGTCGAGATGGACCGTGCTGCGCTGCTCGAGGGTCTCGGTCAGTGCCTGCTCACCAATGAAGAGATGGCGCTCGGGGCTCGAAGGTGGACGAAGCTGCCCGACCCGTTTCCCGCGTGGACCGACGAGTGACGGCGTGAACGAAATCCCAAGCGACGAGTGGCGGAGGCAATCGTGGAGTCTCGCAGAGAAGAAGAGTACGAGAACAATGTAGTCAACGAGTCCGTCGCGACCGGGCGCAAGGGACGCAAGCTCGCGCAGCGGCTCAGTATCGCTCCCGACTTTCGGTTCGACTACAAGGACCCGCAGCTCCTGCGCTACTTCATTTCGGAGCGGGGCCGCATCGTCCCGCGCCGCGTTTCCGGCCTCAGCGCAAGGCAACAGCGAGACTTGTGCCTCGCCGTCAAGCGCGCGCGGAATATCGCGCTGCTTCCGTTCACGGTCCCGAATCCCGGTTCCTGATAGAGGGCTCGTGAGACCCGTTCCGCACACGCTGCCAACGTCGGGTCGAGGGAATGAAGTCGTCGTGCTGCACCCACCCAGTGGCGTCACGTTTCCTTCGCGCGTCGACCGCTTTCGTCGCGATGCGGTCTTTCGCTACGACGAGGCAGGCGAGAACGTTTCGGTACGGTACGTCCACGACCCTCGAAACTTCGCCACGGTCTATGTCTTCCCCGCGATGAGTCGCACCGAGAGCGAGTTCGTACATACCTTCGAGGCCGCCGCCAAGGACATGCTCCGGTCTCTCGGGACCGCGTCGGTGACCGTGGTTCAGCGAAACGTCGCTGTGGCTCGCTCGGGAGGAGCGCTCGTGTCGGGAAGGTTCCTGCGCGCGCGCACGCGCCCGGGGCCTGGCGCAGATACGTGGGCGCGAACCGCGACCTTGGAGCTCTTCGTGTGGCGCTGGTTCTTCCTCAAGCTCCGGGTCGATCTGGACCTCCGCGCAGGCCCGGGATTCGGGGACGCCTGGTTTGCGCGGTTTCTCGAGGTGCCGTGAGCCTGCCGCTCCAAGTTCGTGCCCGTTCCGGCCCATGCGTCGCGTCGCGGGCATTCTTGGAGCTGCGCTTCGGCGTCCGGGCGCCTCGGCCGGAGCCCTCGCGAACGTGGACTACCCGCGGAAAGAGAGTCGCTCCACGATCCACTGGTTCGATGCCGGTGCGCGGCCAACCAGCCAGCAGCTCCGTCCCGCCAGGTCGCCGACGAGCGCAAGATGGTGCGGGCTCGTTCGGACTGGAAGAGGTGACAGCTCGCCGCCTTCTACCGAAAAAACATGCACTGTACGCTCATTGTCGGAAGCCGGCTGGGTGGTGAAGCACACTCCGCGTCGCTCCACGGACACCACCTCTCCCGGAGAGCAATCCGTGGACGGCTTGAAAGCTTCGAAGCTCCTCCACAAGGGCGGACGAGGCTGCCATAAGAGTCCGACGCTCGGGTACGCGCATGTCAGAATGTCCGCGAGCAGGATCGGGGAGGCTCCGATGGGCGACGCGATCGCCCCGCGGACGCGGATACCGACGGGGAGAGCTCTCGCGACGCCATCCTCGCCCACCAATGAGACCGCGCCGTCGTGCGCGCCTTGGCGCAGCTCGACATAGCGCTCGAGAGGGGTTCCCCAAACTCGAAGCACTCCTGGGGTCCCATTCGAAGCGGTCGCCGCGCCTGCTCTGCCACCAGTTGCCCCCTCTTCGATTCGGGCGTCGAGGCGCGCGTCGCCCGCGGCGATACGGACTCGAATCGGCGCGCCCGTCCTACGCTTCAGCGATACTTCGTTCGGTGAAACGTGGCAGTCGTCGGGCGAGACCACCCCGACCGCTACCTCGTGTCGAAACGAGGCGTTCGGAGCATCCAGAGGCCTGAAGACGAGCCACCCAGCGTCGCCGGCGCACTCCAGGCTCACGAACATCTCGCGGCCGCGGATTCGCAGTGCGCGTCCAGCGACCCTAACGAGCTTCCTTTCGGTCGTGCTTCTCGTGGTCGCGCCCATGCAGGCCGGGCCGTCGGCGATGAGCGAGCGGGCGTTGGGCGGTGGCCCCGGTCGGGCGCGATCGAGGCGCTCGATCTCGGCCCGGGTGATGCGCGCGCGCTCCAGGATTGCTCGCCACCGCGCCAGCGTGGACCATTGTTCTTCGCCACCTCGGCCTGCAAGAAACAGCGCTCGTGCCGCGCGAAGCCTGGTCCGAAAGGAAAGGTCGGGAGCGCTCTCACGCAGTGCGGCGAACCAGCGCAGTCGCGGGTCGGCTCGACTACCCAGCCGCGATGCCAGTGCCGGCGCTCCCTCGAGTATCGCAGCCGCTCCCTCGACATCCCCCTCGCCGGTACGCTTTCCGAGTGCTTCGAGCTGGTCCTGCTCCGTTGCGTCGGCCAGCCACCGGCGAGCCAACTCGACTCGGTCAGTCCCCGGTCGTCCCCGGTCTTCGCGCGCGTCCGACGACGCATCGATGCGCCGCAGAATGCAAGCGACCGAGCGTCTGTCTCCAGCGGACTGCGCCTTACCGAGCCGTTCCACCAGCATCGCCGCGTCGAGCCCCGCGCGGCCGGCAGACGCTCGACCGGGGCCGGCCACAGCCGGGTGCCGGGGCGCCACCACGCGACCGATCGCGAGAAGGTCCTCGTCGATGGTGCAGGTCTCGCTACCGAACCAGCGCTCGCTCACCGAGCGTCGCACGTTCCGCTGGAGCTCACCGACCATGGGGCTCGGTTCCCGCACCGCGAGGACATCGAGAATCTCCAGAGCAGCCCGCGCGGTGGGGCGGTCGTCACGGTGTACGGTGGCGTCGAGGATTGCGGCGCAACTGCGCACCGCACGCTCGCCGACGGCGCGCGCCAAGTACGTCAGAGCCAGGTTGTCGTCGCCGTTTCGCGCTGCCGCGGTCCCGAGCAGTGCAAAGCAGCGCCCGTCGTCGACGTCGTTGCACGCTCCCGCCAGCTCCAACGCGTCCGCATCCCTCGCGACGTCGTCGACGAGCAGGGTGAGGAGCAGGAAGAGGGCGCGCGCTCGCACGCTCGGGGGGCCGGTCAGCGCCTCGCGCAGCGCGGCCTCGGCGCACTCGAAGTCGTACGAGGCACGCGCCTCGAGAGCGCGCTCCAGCAGATCCGAGGCCCCAGGCACCCGGCCTTCGTCACGTTGGCGGGTGGCCGCTCGCGCTGGAAGAGGTGGCGGCGCGTCGTCCCGTTCGAGCGCCGCATCGACGCGAGTGCGCGCGGCGGAGGTGAGTTGGTCGAGCACCGCGTGTCCCGCGCTCATCTGGTGCCGGGGAAGGCTGAGGCTGACGACCCCCGGCATATCGACGTGCGCCTGGACACCAACCTCGTCTGGAAACCGCTCGAGTAGCTCGCTCTGGAGGCGCGATTTCTCGTGGTAGCGGCGCATTGATTCGGCAGAGCCCAGCCCCCTTCCGGTGGGGTTGACTCGGTGAATTCGCGCCAGGAGGTCGAGCACGTCGTCGTGCGTGCGCGAGGAACGCCGCTTCACGACTAGCGTCGTCGGCGGGCGGTGTGCTCCCGCTCGAGCATCTCCTGGTACTCGATGCTGAAGCGCGTCCACGGGGCAAGCTCCAATCGTTCGAGGCCGATGGGTTCGCCGGTCCCTTCGCATACCCCATAGGTGCCTTCGGGAAACTTTGTCAGCGCACGGTCAATCTCGAAGAGACGCAGGCGCTCTTGGTCGGCGAGACGCAGCAGGAGGGCTTGCCCCTCGTGGCGACTGGCGTTGTCCATCTCGTCCGCGAGTGCATCCGTGTCCTCGGTTGCCGTCTGGAGATGGTCACGGAGGCGCGCGAAGATCTTCGCGCGCTCGGCGCGGAGCGTGGCTTCGAGCCTCCTGCGGTCGGACGAGCAAAGGGCGGCGGGGAGATGGCTGCCGCGAGCGACCTTCGAGCTCATCGGGGCTCCTCCTTCCGCGTTGTCGGCCAGGGACCGAGCAAGCGCGTGAGTGCGCATGTTCGTTCGATGAATCGGCGAATGCTGGGGGTCCTCCCTTGGTTCTCGGGAACATCTGCCGCCAGCACCACCCCGTCGAGCAGTGCGAAGAGACCTCGCGCGATTCGGCGCGAACCGCGAACTCCTACGCCGAACTGGTCGCGAAAAGAATCCCCACCAACGGCTCCGTCGAGCGAGTAGCCCTCGGCTGTCACGCTACCGTGCAGCTCGTCCACCTCTGCCCAGTGCTCCACGGCGTCGGAGGAGACGTGCAGCAAGCGGGCGTGGGGCAACTCGTCCCGAGCCAGTGCCTCGAGCCCGATGATCTGCGCGGTGCAGGCGTGCTTGTGGATGTTGGGCAGCGTGGTCATGAGAACCAGTCCGGAACGCAGATGCGCGGGCGTCAACGGTGTGGACGAGTTGCGAGCCGGAGCAACCTCGAAGTGCGCTGTCACTCGATCACCGGGAGAAGGCGGGCTTCCGTAGAGCTCCACGCGCTCGTTGCCGATCCGCGCCATGCGAGGCGGCTCGGGATCTTCCGGTTCCTCGATGAGCTCTTCGTCATCGTCGATATGGCTCTTCTCGCCCACGATCAGGATCGGCGAGGCGGCGATCGCCGCGGTGTTCGTGTCCGCCGACTCGGTCGGCCTGGCGTTGCCTTCAGCGGGGTGCAGGTGCGAGCTCACACGCCCAGACTACTACTAATGCAACTGTGTTGCAATAGCGCGGGCGACTTCTCGCTTGGATTGTTCATGCTCCGGTAGGCAGCCCCAGAGCCACGAACAGTCAGGGCACGCGCTGGAGTCGCGTGACGGGAGAATCGGGTCGAGTCCCGGCGGCAACGTCCGCCTTCGGGCCCACGGCTCGCGCGCGAGCTCGGAGCCGATGTCCCCACACGGCTCCGCAGAGCAGCAAGGCCATCCCCAGCCAACCGAGCCCCCTCGATTCGCCGGCCAGGTGTGACGCCACGAGCGCGGCGCACCCGGCACTGGTGAGGCCGAAGGCAGCGAAGCGCCGCGTGCGGCGTGCCTCCCAGCCGCCGAAGAGCAGGGAGAAGGTCACGCATGCGACGAGCACCCACAGGTGTTGCGACTCGGTCAGTGCGATGCCCACGCCGAGCGCGGAAAGGACCTTCGCGTAGGTTGCGAGGCAGGCCGGACAGACCGCGCAGGCCAGTGCCGGAAGCAGGCTCGCCCAGGGTCCCACCCGGCCGGCCTCGCTGGATGGCGCCGCGTGGCGGTGCGCCGTCTGGTGGTGGGAGTGGTGGTGGCAATTGCACGACTCGCCATGGGCCCGTTCGTCCATGTACGGAATCAAGCACGCCCTGCCCACTTCTGCAACTTCATCGCAATTGCAATCTCTCCGCCGGCGGGTACAGTGGTTTCGAGAGTCACCATGCGAAACACCACCAAGCCCGCCTCCAAGGTTCACAGCCGAAAGTCCGAACACCCGAGGGCGCTCCAGGAGCTCGTTCGTGCAGCGGGGCTCCGAAGTACGAGCGCACGCATCGCGGTGCTTGGCTACTTTCATCGCCACGGCGGCACCAGCAGTCACGCCGAGCTCTTCACGGCCCTCGCCGACCAGGGCCTCGATCGCGCCACTGTCTATCGGGTCTTGATGGACCTGTCGGAGGTCGGGATCCTCTCTCGCACCGATCTGGGCGACCACGTGTGGCGCTTCGAGCTGAAGAGCGGGCTCGAGGGCGCGGGTCACGAGGGCGGACATCCGCACTTCGTGTGCGTCGATTGTGGCGAGGTTTCCTGCCTCCCGGGTCTTTCCCTCAAGCTCGAGGGAGCCGGTCGCGCCCCGAAGTCGGTTGGCAGCAACGATGTGACCGTTCAGCTCAAGGGTCGCTGCGACAACTGCGTTTGAGCGCGTTCGCGCGGCTGCGTCCGCACGTTCGCGGACGTAGGCTCAGCCGCAGGCGTCGCAGCGGATCACGACCCGGAGCGCATACTCGCGGCGCAAGAGTGCTCGGGGCGCGGCAGCCTCATCCTCGAGCAGGAGACGCGCGCCCACGAGCGTAGAGGTGGCACCGCAGCTGGAGCACACGAGCTCGGCATCCCGCGCCGCGCTGGTCTCGTCGGGGTGGGCCAGCTCGAAGCGACGGATGCGGTCCGCGTGGATGGTGCCTCGAAGGAGCTTCGCATCGGAGAGCACGAGCAGCACGCGATAGACCGTGGCACGGTCGAAGGCTCGCCGCGCGAGCGCCTCGACCACCTCGGCGTGGGCATGGGCGCCGGCTCGGGTGTGGAAGTAGTCGAGGACGGCCAGCCTCGCCGTGGTGCTGCGAAGGCCCACGCTGCGAAGGGCCTGCTTCAGCCGCCGCACCCTCGCCGTGCCCACCGGCGCATTGGTGTCTCGTGCCTCTGTCACCCCGACCTCGCAGGGCCGCACCTTACATTAACGCAATTGATATGCAAAAGTATCTGTTGTGCGTAAGCATTGGGCTTGCACATTCCATATTCGCAGGCTAGCTACTCATGCAAAGGAGTTGCATATGAAGCGCATTCGACTTGCTAGCTTGGTTCTCGCGGCCTCTCTCCCCCTCTCCGTTGCGGCCGGTTGCTCGTCGTCGAGCACGACCCCGGCCGATGGTGGCACGGGCAGCAGCAGCAGCGGCGGGAGCAGCGGAACGCCGGCCCAGGCGGGCGAGATCCAGGTGACCATCTCGGGGGAGGGTCTGGGGCTCGAGGGCTTCGACTTCCCGGCGGCGCCGAACCAGGAGGCCTACTTCATCGACGGCTGGGAGGTGAAGTTCGACCACCTCTACGTCTCGGTGGGCGACATCACCGTCTCCGAAGGCCCCGATCAGAACCCTGCGGACCAGAGCGTCACCGGCGCGGCGGTCGCCAGCGTGCCCGGTCCTTTCCTCGTCGACCTTCACAAGACCGGACCTCTCCCCGGCAAGGGCGAGGACGACAAGGCGTGGCCGCTCGCGGTCATCAAGAACCAGAACTTGGCCGGCGGAAAGGCCTTCGACAAGGCGACCAAGTACGCCTTCGGGTTCTCCTCCACCGCTGCCACGGCGTCGGCCACCAAGGTGGGGCTCGAGGCCTCCGACGACGCCAACATCGCCGAGATGGTGAGCAAGGGCTACAACGTCTTCTACTTCGGAAAAGCCACCTTCAAGGGCGGCACCTGCTCGCCGGCGGCAGACCCCGGCTTGCCCAAGGAAGTATATTTCAAGTTCGGATTCAAGACCCCCACCAGCTACATCAACTGCCTCAATCCCGACCTCGGGCAGGGCGGCGGCGAGCCGCCGCCCTGCCCGAGGTCGGGATTGAGGCAGTTGATGTAGCTGGTGGGGGTCTTGAA
>JABFRG010000525.1 GCA_013141295.1 Polyangiaceae bacterium | reverse complement strand
CAGACCGTCATGCTCTTCCGGACGGCCATTCTCTCGGGCCGTTTCGACGGCCTTCACCAGGAACTCCACGCAACCTATACGGCCTCGTTCGCCGCATGATCATGCCGCCGCTGGATATGCACCCTCGCGAAGTAGGGAACACGCATCTCCGAGCGGGAGACGTTGCCAGTTAGGCGTCATACCCCAACTCCTTGAGGTACACGTTCATTCGCGCTTCGGCCTCACCGCGTTTGCCTTCCAACTCGCGGAGCTTCGCGATGGCGGTCGCGACATCGACCTTCTCCGTTGCGTCCGCCGTTTCGACGTAGCGCGAGAGGTTCAGGTTGAAGTCATTCTTCGCGATCTCATCGACGCCGACGACGCGCGCGTACTTCGGCGCGTCTTTGAATGCGTGGAAGGCCGCGGCGATCTTCGTCACGTCGTCGGCGCGAAGGTAGTTTTGCGCGGAGCCTTCCTTGAACTCGCGCGACGCCTCGATAAAGAGGACCTTGCGCTGGCGCTCGGCGCTCTTCTGGCGGTTCAGGATGAGAATCGCGGCGGGAATTCCCGTGCCGTAGAAGAGGTTCGACGGAAGGCCGATGACGGCTTCGATGAGGTCTTCTTCGAGGATCCCTTTACGAATGTCTCCTTCGGCGGCGCCGCGGAATAGAACGCCGTGGGGCATCACGACGCCGACCATCCCGTTCTTGTTCGTGGTGGCGATCATGTGCTGCACGAACGCGAGGTCGCCCTTGGTCTTCGGAGGCACGCCAAAGCGGAACCGACCGAAGGCGTCGTGCTCCGCGGATTCGCGGCCCCACTGATCGAGCGAGAACGGCGGGTTCGCGATGACTCGGTCGAACACGCGGAGGTCGCCGCCTTCTACGAGCTTGGGATCGCGGATGGTATCGCCCTTTTCGATCCTTGCGCTTCCGAGGCCGTGAAGCAGCATGTTCATCTTGCAGATGGCCCACGTGCCCAGATTCTTTTCCTGGCCGAAGAGCGACAGGTTGTTCGGATCCTGCCCGGTTCGCGCCAGGAACTGTGCGCACTCGATGAGCATGCCGCCCGAGCCGCACGTGGGGTCACAGATGCGCATGCCCGGCGCGGGGCGCAAGATCTCGACGATGAGCTTGACGACCATGCGGGGCGTGTAGAACTCGCCGCCCTTCTTGCCCGCGTCGTCGGCGAACTTCTCGATGAGATACTCGTAGGCCCGGCCGAGCATGTCGGGCTCGGAGAGGTTGTCGTTCCGAAGGCTGACCTTCGAGAAGTGCTGGACGAGCCTCGCGAGCACCGCGTCGCGATTGCGCGCATCGCCGAGCTTGCGCTCGTCGTTGAAGTCGATGCCCGCCAGCACGCCTTCGAGGCCCGCGTTGTTCGCTTCGAGCGCGGAACAGGCCTTGTTGAGCGCGGTGCCGATGTCCGTCGCCGTCTTCTGAATCGCGGTCCACCGCGCCGGCTTGGGCACGAAGAACTGGTGCTCGTCGCGAGAGTCTGGATCTTCTCCCTCCGCCACGAGCAGCTCGCACTCCTCGTCGAAGCGATCCGAAAGGCGCTTCACGAACAACAGGCCGAAGATGAAGTTCTTGTAGTCGGATGCGTCGATGGATCCGCGCAGGATGTCCGCCGCGGACCAGAGGTAGCCCTCGAGCTTGGCCACCGTCAGGCGGTCGCCGGGCTCCAGGTCGACGACGACCGCGGCTGTCCCAACCTGGCCGTTCGTCGGCTTCGGCGGCGACGACGCCTTGCCGCTCGTGAGGCGGTCGATGAGCGCCGTCTTTCCGCGCCCCGAGTCGTCGAGCCCCAGCGCTCGGCAAAGCGCCTTGAGTCGGTCGCGCGAGTACTCGCCGAGGATCTCGGCCAAAGTGGCCTTCTTGGAGACCGCGACGGCTTCGATGAGGCCCGCCTTCGTGCGCCGGTCAGCGGGCGCCAGTCCGTGGCGGTCGACCACGGCGAGGAGCTCATCACGCGTCAGATGTTCGAGAATTTCAGGCTTGGACAGCATCGGTTCGGACCCGGGATTGTACGAGAACCGAGCTGGGCTCGGGGCGCAAATTGCCGCGATCGTGAGCGACGTACGCTCAGCGGGGATTCCGTCAGCCTGCAGCTTCGATCGCGACCCACTGCCCGCGGGCCGTTACCTTCACAGCCCCGGGCCCGAGCGACCGGCCCTTGCTGTCCTTCCAGCGCCACAAGTTGTCGTCCTCAACCAGGCGCGTGTCCCAGTTGCTGTTGGCCGCGGTGGTGATGACGGAGTCCGGCGGAATTCGAAAGTTCACCGGGATGTTGAGCCCCCGCGCGATGGCGGCGTCATTGCGAATCACGGACCTCGCTCGGAGGGCGAGCGAGCGGTGCGGCTGGTCCTTGTCGGCGGCGCGACAGTCGTAACCTACCCAGAGCACGATGATCGGCGTCGAGACGAAGTTGCTGAGACTACGGAACGCGGCGTCACGGCTCGCTTCAGCCGCGATACGGATGCGCGAGTCGTCCAGCGCCTTGAGGATGTCCTCGCCGACGGCCACTTCCTCCCGCACCACGGGCTTCACGATCGGGGCCCAAAATCCGATGCTGGCCGCCGTTAGATCGATGACCTGCTCCACCGGCTCCGGCCTCTCGAGGCGGGTGCGCCGAACCACGAGCTTGTTCGCGGGATCGGGCACGAGCGTGTGCGTGGCCTCGTGCCACTCCGAGAACCAGGCCCGCCGGTTGCGGTCCCCACGTGCGTCGACGAGCGCCACGAACTTGTTGTTGGAGAGCGCATCATTCTGCCGGCGCCGGACCACGACAGCCTCGGTGTCGCGGCTAAACTCCAGCTCGAGCTGCTTTGGAAGGCCGACGAGCTCCGGCGCGTACTTCTTCTGCGCATCCTGGAGGTCCTCGTCCGATTGGATGCGAACCACGCGAAGCCCAGCCGTGTGGAATACAACCTCGCGCAGCTCGGAGATCGAGCTGGGTACGATTCCAAGCTTCGTCAGCGTCGATTCGACCTTGCCGATTGTGGCGTCGCGAATGGCCTCGCCGAGTCCGTGTCGTTGCTTGATGCCCAGGTGCCGGGCAATCGCTCGCACCTCGTCGTCGGCATCAATCCGCGCTCCCCGGTTCACTTGTCGTCTTCCTTTAGCGCGGCATCCACAGCAAGAATCCTGTCGCGAGAAGGCTCCCAACGGTGGCCGTCGCGTGTCCGCCTGGCGACGATGCGCGACAGCGCCTCGGCTACATCGACGGCCCGCCGGTGCGACCAACCGAGCTCCTCGGCGATCTTCGAAACCAAGGGAACACGCTTGAAAGGATCGGTGTCGACCTCAGCCGCTGGCAGGTTCCCGGTGAGGACCCAGTCGATGTTCACGTCGAGTGCGCCGGCGATCCGGAGGTAGACCAAGCCGCTCGCGATGCAGTGTCCGGCCTCGAGCTCGCTCATGAAGCTCTTGCTTCCTCCAATACGCTCCGCCAGGCCCTCCTGGGTGAGACCCAGCTCTTTGCGGCGGACCTTGATGCGGCCGCCGATCTCTCTCGCGCGCTCCTGCTCCAGCTTCTCCATTGCTCGTACTCTATGGCGAACCGAGCTGCGGCACAAGATCGACATCCACATCTTGACATCGTCCATAGCGAACTTATTGTCCTCCGTAGCTCGGCGCACACGCGGGCTGGCCGGCCTCGTTCGGCCCGTAAACAACTGTATTTGAAGCATTTTTCGCCTTGAAGGAGGCGTACTACGATGGACCAGAGCCCGCACCACCCTCACGCCGTCACCGTGACGGTCAACAACAAGCCCGTCAGTATCCCGAGCCCCCACACCACGGGCCTCGCCATCAAGGAGGCCGCGATCAACCAGGGCGTGGCGATCAGCTTGACCCACACCCTCTTCGTCGTCAGGGGGCACGAGCAAATCCCCGTGTCGGACGGGGACGCGCTCACGGTGCACGAGCACCAGAAGTTCCGCGCCGTGGCGGCGGACGACAACTCGTCGGAGCCCACGTGTTGACCGCCGAAGTTGCCGGCGCAATCGAAGAGCTCCGCGCAACCTTCGCGGGACACGACGTGACTCTGGAGGAGGACGGCGACGGCGGAGCCTACGTCATGGTGGCGAACCTGGCGTTCGGACCGGCGTTCAGCCCGGCAAGCGGCTGGATTGGGTTCCACATCGGCTGCCAGTACCCGGCGGCAGACGTGTACCCCCACTTCGCGCCGCCGCTCGCGCGAGCAGACGCGGCGTCTTTGCCCGCGGGGCTTTCGGGTGGCGAAGGCATGAAGTGGAGGGAGTTGCCCGCGACCCAGATATCCAGGCGTTCGAACGGACGCAGGGACGATGCCGATACTGCAGCAATCAAGCTCACAAAGGTGCTCGCATGGATTCGTTCTCTCTGAAGCCGTGGACCGTTGTCTTCGACCACGAGGATTGGGTGCAGCTGAATGACCATCTCTTTCCCGGGGATGGCGAGGAACACGGCGCAGTTCTCGCCTGCGGGGTGGTGGACGACGGCGGCGTGCGTCGACTGCTCGTTCGCGAGGTGCACGTTGCGCGCGATGGGATCGAGTACGTACCTGGCCAAACCGGCTACCGAGCCCTGACTCCCGAATTCGTGGTTCGGTGCGCCGCTCGGTGCTCGGGCGAGGGCTTGGCATACCTCGCGGTCCACAATCACGACGGCACCGACTCGGTCGCGTTTTCGCGCACAGACCTCGCGTCGCACGAGCGTGGATATCCGGCTTTGCTCGACATCACCGAGGGCGGGCCGGTCGGCGCACTGGTCGTCGCCCGAAACGCCGTAGCCGGGGACATCTGGGAGGCCCAGGGGCGCGCGACGGTGGCCGAGACGCTGGTGCTCGGTGCGAACCGCACCCGGCTCCTGCCTCGACCAGGGCCGACGCCCGCAGCGGCGAGCCCACAACATCACCGCCAGACTCTCCTCTTCGGCCACGACGGCCAAGCGCTACTGGCGAGTCTTCGGGTGGGCGTGGTTGGGCTGGGGGGTGCGGGCTCGTTGCTGTCCCAGGCGCTCGTGCATCTCGGGGTCGGCGAACTGGTGCTCGTCGACGACGACACGGTCGAGGAGAGCAATCTGTCGCGGATCGTCGGAAGCTGCTACACGGACATCGGGCGTAGCAAGGTGCTCGTCGCGAAGAACTTCGCGCACTCGATCCGCGCCGACGTTCGCGTCCAGGCCCACGAGCATAGCGTGATGGATGCCAGCACCGCGGCCTCGCTTGGAGCCTGCGACGCGATCTTTCTCGCAGCGGACTCGATGCAGGCCCGCCACGTGGTGAACGCGATTTGCAACCAGTACCTCGTTCCTGGTTTCCAGGTCGGCGCGAAGGTGTCGTCGGACAAGGACGGGCACATCACGGACGCCTTCGCCGTCGGTCGAGTTATCGGGCCATCCGGCATCTGCATGTGGTGCCGGAACCTGATCCTGCGCGAGCAGCTCGCTCTCGAGGCGCTCAGTCCTGCGCTGCGGCGACAGGCGCGGTACGTCGAGGAGGTCCCCGCCCCTGCGGTCATCACGATGAACATGATGTCGACCGCGTTCGCCCTCAACGACTTCCTATTCAGATTCACCGGACTGCACGAGGCCGACAACCTGCAGCCGCGGAGGTACCACTTCCTGACGAGAGCGCCGGTCGTGGAAGCCTCGGGCACCTCGCCTCGCACCTGCCTGGAGTGCGCCGGGAGGAAGGCATTCGGAAGTCGCAAGCGGCTGCCGGTGGCACAACGGTAGGTTTACGTGCGGAGGGTATACGATGGGCATAGTTGGAGCTCGCTCGATAGAAAGGGCACGCCGACGCGGCCAGACGGGAGGCTCGGCGGCTGCGCGCACCGGGTGTGCGTGTGCGTGTCCCTTGCAGGGGACGACGTGCAAATTGAGGGTCGTTAGGACGTGCTCACCGGGCTCGCGGATGACGTCGACGGCACGCGCGGATAGCGACGCGCCACACTGCAAGCCTGTCGTCGATCGTCGTGACGTCGCTCGAGCGGTGGGCTACTCTCCGATGAACGGGGGGCTTTCCGGGCATGGTCGCCGGCGGCTGGCTCCCCTCAGCAGACGAAAGGGGTAGAGTATGGACACTTTGGATGGGATTTCGCTGACGTACTTCGTCGACTTTGTGCTCAAGGCCGGGACGCCGAAGATCACCGCAGTGGCGAGCTTCAAGAATCGCGAGGACTACTCGCCCACCGTGGATTTTTACAAGCAGCTCCGGGAGAAGATTCTTGAGACACTCAAGGCGGGGGCGAAGATCTCCACGATGGAGACCTGGGCGCTGTCGGTCCAGGAGAAGAAGCGACCTGCCTACCTAGCCGTAATCTCGGGACTGAAGACCTTCATGGGAAAGCGAAGCTACAAGTGGTTTGGTCTCAAGAAGAAGACGCTCGCGGTCGGCCCGATTTCGCTGAGCGTAAATCCCGAGGTTGGGCTGGAAATCGACGGGGTCCGGCACGTCATCAAGCTCTACCTGCGCGACGAGCCACCCTTGGTGAAGAACCGGGCACAGCTGATTCTCCACATCCTCCAACGGGCCTACAGCGGACCCGACAGCGAGGGTCACACCTTTGGCGTGCTCGATGCCCGCAAGGGAAAGTTCCACGCGAGCGGCGCGGAACCTCCGGGCATCGACGCACTTCTCGAAGGGGAGGCCGTTGCCTTCAAGACGATGTACGACGCGGTGTAGGCGTCTATTGGGCCACAAAAGGCAACCGCCGCGGAGCCCGGGGGGGCAGGCTCTCGCGGCGATCGGCACGGAACTTACGCCCCGCACTGAGCACTACAATACCCGCCTACACGACCGAGCGCAAGCTCTCCGCGTGGGTCGAAATACCTCCAACATCGAACCGCAACCTTTCTGCGCACCGGCCGAACGGGGCACCATGCTGCGCCCCACCACGCCCACTTGGTTCGACCTCACCACTGACCACGGGATGCTCGAGGTGCCGCCGCCCAGCGGCAGCGGCGCCAGTCTGCTCCTGCATGTGGTTGCGTGTGAAGACGAGAGCCAAGGCGGCACCTTCGCGTGGTGGGAGAGCACCGAATGCGAGTGGCTCGGCCTTGCCCGCGTTGGCCAGGCCTGACGCACTCGACCGTCGTCATCCCTTCAGCACCCAGACCAGCGTGGCAATGGTGAGCACCAGCACCACGGCGCCCGCCGCGTAGGGCACCCAAACGGGCGCGCCTCGGCGACGACCCGGCACCGCAATGGGCGACGCCGCGCCCGGCAGCGCCACCACCGCGGCCGACGCCGGAGCCGGTTCGCGAACGGACACCGGCGGCACATCCGTCACCTGAATCTTCGGCGCGGATGCCGCGGGCCCGGCGCTCGGAGCAGCAGCGGCTGGCTCGACTATGGACACGGGCGCAAAGTCATCGGCGGTCCGCGGCGCGTCGAGACCGAGCACGACGGTCTTGGAGAGGCGGAGCGATCGGCCCGGCTCCCACGGCACCCAGCGCTGCGGCTCGAGCCGTACGTTCCCGAGGTGGGAGCCGAAGCGCGAACCGAGATCGCGCACGAACACGCCCAAAACCGATCGGCGGATCTCGAGGTGGCGGGCTGAGATCCCGTCGCTCAGGAGACGGAGGTCAGCCTCCTCCGCTCTTCCCAGGGTACGACCGGAATCGATCGGGAGAGAGAGCTGTTGCCCCACCTCGGCGCCTTCGACCACCCGCACGATGGGGCCGCGGTCCAGCGAGGCGACCATGGCTTGCACCATCGCGAAGGCCACCTTGGCGGTCGAGGCATCGGGCGGATGCGACACGTCGAGCGCGGCATGGTAGCTGGCCGCGACGGTGCCGAAGAGCAGCTGGTCGCCGTGGGTGAGGGCGCGAGGGGTGCCGGGCCGGAGCCGGACGCCGCCGACTTTGGTGCCGTTGGTGCTGCCGTCGTCCGAGATCTGGTAGCCGTCTGCCACGCGCACGATCCGCGCGTGCCGGCCGCTTACGCCCTGCACCTCGAGCACCAGATCGCAGTCGCCGTTGCGGCCAACGACCAGCTCCTCCTCCAGCGGCACCGTGCGCTCGCCCAACCGGAGAAAGTGACGCATCAAAACCGCCCCGAGACTCCGAGGCCGGTGGGCGACGCGGTGATGCGCAGATCGCGCCGCGACGACGGCCACACCAGGAAGCTAACGATGGCGCCCGCAGCAAGCGCGCCGCTGGCCACGTAGAACCCCACGCTCGTGTCGCCCAGCGCGTTGACGC
The DNA here is from genome assembly GCA_013141295.1 of Polyangiaceae bacterium. GTDB lineage: Bacteria > Myxococcota_A > Polyangia > Polyangiales > Polyangiaceae > JABFRG01. Next base: position 1,221 of record JABFRG010000525.1, on the reverse strand, counting down.
GCGCAACGCGGGCTCGCTGGTCGGCGCACTGGGGAGACGAAGGGTCGACGCAAGTCCCGGGGCCGAGCGCCTCTGCTTCATCGTGAGCGCGATTCGATGCCACGGCGTATCCGACGCCGAATCCCAGCGCCACAGCCGCCGCTCCGAGCATCGCAGACGGGACGACGTATCCCGCGACCGGCCGGTACGAATCGGCCGTGCGGGGCCGCTCGCGCGCCGTGCTCGGGTCCGAGGATGGCGCTGGCGCTGCAGCCTCGGCGCGCGCATCCCGCGGATGCAGCACCACATGGACAGAGTCTCCTGCCTTCAGGGAAAGGCCGCGAGCATCGACCTCGCGACCGGCGACCTTGAGGCGAATGATTCGCTCCCCGGGCTCCACGTCGATGGCGATCGGCAATGGCGCCTCGCCCGCGTAGTCGTCCACTTCGACCACCCCGCCGCGTGGAGCCTCCACGGTGACGCGAGCCGTGCTGGCGATGAGCTCCTCCATGAACGCCTTCGCGAACGCGGCACGCCGCCTCGGGTCCACGTCCGGATGGGCTTCGAATCGGCGAGCCACCCGCAGTGCGGTCGCCCGGTGCCCCATCTCGCGCTCAACGAGCGCAAGATGGTACAGCCGCCGCGGCGTGACCTCGACCATGAGCGCCATCTGGAGCTTGTGCCGCGCCGCCTCGAGGTCGCCCGCCTTCATCTTGCTCACGGCGTCGTCCACCACGAGGTCCGGCGCCTCGCGCGCCGGCGTCGCGCCAATGCGGCCCGCAACGAGCAGGCTCGCGATCAGCAAGTACCATCCCCCTCGCCTCATCTCAATCCACCTTCAGCACAGCGGCGCGCACGCCGGACTTGCCCTTGTCGCCGGGTTTTCCCGTATTGCCCGGGTGTCCGGGCCGCGTCCCCATCGGACCCGCGCCTCCACCCTCGCCGCCGTTGTCCGAAAAGCTCGGGCCCACGTGGTACTCCGCGTTCGCCGCGTTGGGCACCGACGCGCCTTCAATCGTTGGCGCGGCTCCCGTGTACAACACACCCACAGACACGCCGCCTGTCCCGCCGCCGCCGCCATTGCCGCCGGCACCGTTGCCACCATCGCCGCCGCTACCACTTCCGGCGTTGCCGTTCCCCAGGCCACCTGCACCGCCGGTACCGCCGATGCCGCCGATGCCGCCACTACCGGGCGCCGCGGTACTCAGCTTGCTCGCCTTGAGACGCACCGTGCTGCTGAGC